>NZ_LRTR01000062.1 GCF_001550375.1 Streptomyces europaeiscabiei
CCGCCGCAGCTCCGCCGCGTCGTCGGCCTCGCGGGCCTGCACCGCGGCGACGACCATCTCGCCGAGCCGCAGCCGGTCCTCGTACGTGCCGCCGCCCGCCTGCCGGTTGGCCTCGGTGAGGGCGCGCAGCTCAGGGTTCTCGCCCATCACGCGGTGCAGCACGGCCTCTTCGTCGTGGCTGGCCTTCACGTTGTACTCGACCTTGCCGTCGAGAGCGCCGAGCCGTTCCAGATAGTGCTTCGCGCGTTCGGCGAGCACCCCGGTGACGGACGCGTCGTCCGGTGCGACGCTGCCGAACCGCATGGGCAGCAGCGAACCGCCCGCACCCGCCTCGCTCAGAACGTTCTGGTGGGCGAGCAGGTCCTTGCGCTTGGGCCGCAGCCCCTCGGGAGCCTCACTGACGATCGCCGCCAACTCGCCCTCCTTGAGGACGCGCACCGGGCGCGCGGGGTCGCCCACTCCGCCCATGCCCTCGGGGAGTGCGGGGTGTGAGCTCGCCGTGATGCCGTAGACGTACGTGCTCACTCCTGTTCCTCCCTCTTGCGCGAGCTCGTGGTCTTGCGGGCCCGTGGCCGCGGCTCGGACTGGCTCTCCTCGCGGGACTGCTTGAACGCGTCCGAGATCGTCTCGGCGGCGCCGGACAGGGCCCCCTTGGACTTGCCGCGCGCGCCGGACTCGGTGATCTCACCGACGAGGTCCGGCAGGCCGGGGCTCTTGCGCGGCCCGGCCTCCAGATCGAGCCGGTTGCACGCCTCGGCGAAGCGCAAATAGGTGTCGACGCTGGCGACGACGACCCGGACGTCGATCTTCAGGATCTCGATGCCGACGAGGGAGACTCGTATGAAGGCGTCGATGACGAGCCCCCTGTCGAGAATGAGTTCCAGGACGTCGTACAGGCCGCTGCTGCCGCCTCCGCCGCCGGACTGCTGTGCCGGGACTACGGTCATACCGGCCGGCCCTCCTTGTCTGTGAATCTTGTCTGAGCAACGTGTCTGTGCAACTTGTCTGCGCAACGTGTCTGTGGATGCTGGAGCGGGACGACGGCCTAACGGCGATGCGGATCGGCCCTGCCGCGCTCGTAGCGGCGGACGCGCCGGTAGCCGGTGAGCTCGCCCTGGGGGTCGAGCTCCACGCGATAGCTCGCGAGCAGGCTCATCGTGTCGGGAACCCTGGCGATCTCCAGGACCTCGACCTCCAACGTCCAGCCGTCCCCGGTCTGTTCGAACGACGACACGGACTCGGGCGCCATGCCGGTCAGCTCCGCGAGCTGGCTCCGCGCATGACGCAGCACCTGCATGGGGCTGGGCCGGTCCTCCGCCGATTCCCGCGCCTCTTCCGGTTCTTCCGGTTCGTCCGCTTCTTGGGACTCGTGTGAACTCTGTGCCTTTGACGTGTTGGATGTGTTCGACATGACCACCTCGAACACCGAGTGGCCACACGCCCGTTGACCAAACATTTCCGGGTGGTGTGCGCAGCCGCCGCCGAATCTCAGCCGCGCGGCGCCGCGAGCCGCCGCCGTGCCGGTCCCAGCGCCCGGCCCCTGCTCATCGCCCCCGCCCAGGGGTTGGTGCGAGCCTGTTCGACGGCGTCCGTCAGGGTCCAGCGGCGGGCGTCGACGGCCGGGTCGTCGAGCTGTTCCCAGGTGAGGGGCGTGGCCACGGGCGCACCGGCGCGGGCGCGCACCGAGTAGGGGGCGACGGCGGTCTGGGCGTAGGCGTTGCGTTGCACGTCGGGGTAGAGCCGGTCGCCGCGGTCCTTCTTGCGGGCCTCGGTGGTGAGCCGCCCGGGGTGGGCACGGACGAGTGCGTCGGCGACCTCCTTCGCGAAGTCGCGCACCGCGTCGAAGTCGTCGTGCCCCTTCACCGGTACGACGATGTGGACGCCCGTGGAGCCGGTGGTCATCGGCACGGACGGCAGCCCCAGCTCGTCGAGCAACTCCCGTACGTGCCCTGCCGCGTCCCGGACCTGTTCGAAGTCGTCCACCGCCGGGTCGAGGTCGAGGACCAGGCGGTCGGGCCGGTCGACGCTGCCGGTCCGGGAGAGCCAGCGGTGCGGGGTGAGGCAGGCCCGGTCGGCGAGGTAGACGAGGGTGGCCGCGTCCTCGCACACCGGGTGGACGACCGTGCCGCCCTCCTTGGGCGCCTCGACGCGTTCGATCCGGTCCGGGTAGTGCCCGGGGGTGTTCTTCTGCGTGAACATGGCCCGTCGAGCCCGTCCGGGTGCCGTTCCAGCATCAGCGGGCGCCCGCGCAGGTGGGGCAGTATGAAGGGGGCGACGGCACGGTAGTAGGCGACGGGATCGCCTTTGGTGTACTCCTTGCCGACGCCGTGTCCGTCCGCGGGGAACAGCACCTTGTCGGGGCGGTGGATCTCGACGGTGCGGCGGCCGACCCGCAGCGACCGGCTGTCCCCATGTCCGACTCCCTTCCGTGTGTGAGCCGTTCAGGGCGTGATCGCGTGCTCCACCAGCAGCCGTCCGGCCACCGCGATCGCCTCCGCGTCGATGCCCGCCTCACGCAGCTGCTCCTCGGGGGAGGCCGAGCCCGGCATCGTACGGACCGCGAGGCGCACCAGGCGGGGCACCGGGCGGCCGTCGAGGAAGGCGTCGAGGACCGCGTCGCCGAGGCCGCCCTCCTCGTGGTGGTCCTCGACGGTGAGGATGCAGCCGGTGCGTTCGGCGGCCTCGCGCAGGGTGCGGCGGTCGACGGGCTTGACCGAGTAGAGGTCGATCACCCGGACCTGGATGCCCTCGCCGTCCAGCGCCTCGGCGGCCTTGAGGGCCTCGTGGACCGTGACCCCGGCCGCGACGACGGTGAGCCGGTCGGTGTCCGAGGCGCGCAGCACCTTGCTGCCGCCGACCGGGAACTCCTCGGTGGGGCTGTAGAGGACGGGTGTGCCGCCCCGGGACGTGCGCAGATAGCGGACGCCTTCGAGGCCGGCCATGGTGCCGACGAGCTTGGCGGTCTGGTTGGCGTCGCACGGGTACAGCACGGTCGAGCCGTGCACCGAGCGCATCATCGCCAGGTCCTCCAGGCCCATCTGCGAGGGCCCGTCCTGGCCGATGGCGGCGCCCGCGTGGGAGCCGACGAGGTTGATGCCGGATCCGCTGATCGACGCCATGCGGATGAAGTCGTGGGCGCGGGTGAGGAAGGCCGCGAACGTGGCGGCGTACGGCACCCAGCCGCGTGCCGCGAGGCCCACCGAGGCGGCCACCAACTGCTGTTCGGCGATGTAGCACTCGAAGTAGCGGTCGGGGTGCTCCTTGGCGAAGAACTCGGAGCGCGTGGAGTCGCCGACCTCCCCGTCCAGGGCGACGACGTCACCACGTGCGGTGCCGAGCGCGGCGAGCGCCTGCCCGTACGCGTCGCGGGTCGCGACCTCGTCGCCGACCTCGAAGCGCGGCAGCTCCAGGTGCCCGGTGCGTACGGCGTGCAGCATCCGGGCGGCGGGCGGCTGCCGGACCTCGACGCGGAGGTCGCGTACGCCGCCGAGTTCCGCGATGGCCTCGTCGGCGTCCTTGAGCGGCTTGCCGTGCAGGCCCTCACGGTCCTGGACGGCCTCGACGCCCTTGCCCTTGAGGGTGCGGGCGAGGATCACGGTGGGCTGTCCCTTGGTGGACTCGGCCTCGCCGTACGCGCGGTCCACGGCGTCCACGTCGTGCCCGTCGATCTCGATCGTGTGCCAGCCGAAGGCCGCGAAGCGGCGGGCGTAGGCGTCCAGGTCGTGTCCGTGGCGGGTGGGTCCGCGCTGCCCGAGCCGGTTGACGTCCACGATCGCCGTCAGATTGTCCAGATGCTCGTACGAGGCGTGCTCGGCGGCCTCCCACACCGAGCCCTCGGCGAGTTCGCTGTCGCCGCACAGCACCCACACCCGGTAGCCGGTACGGTCCAGCCGCTTCCCGGCCAGCGCGATACCGACGCCGACGGGCAGTCCCTGGCCGAGCGAGCCGGTGGCCGTCTCCACCCACGGCAGCCGCCGTGGCGTGGGGTGCCCTTCGAGCCGGCTGCCCAGCTTCCGGAACGTCATCAGCTCCGTCTCGCTGATCGCGCCCGCCGCCTTGTACGCGGAGTACAGCAGGGGCGAGGCGTGCCCCTTGGACAGCACGAAGCGGTCGTTGGCGGGGTGCTGGGGGCGGTCGAAGTCGTACCGCAGATGCTTGGCGAGCAGCACCGCCATCAGCTCGGCGGCCGACATGGACGACGTCGGATGCCCGGAGCCGGCGGCCCCGGACGCGCGCACACTGTCCACCCTCAACTGTTGCGCCAGCTCGGTGAGTTGATGGCTGTTCATGACTCTCCTTCCGAACCCTTGGCGGGCTTTGACGGGTCATGGGGCGCCGGGCGCCGTGGCGGCGCCTGCGGCTTGGGCCGCGGTGACGGCGAGGGCAGCGGTGGCTGCCTCTCGGTGCCGGGCGCGGAGGTGTCGGATGCTGAGGGCGACGGTGAGGCGTGCGGTTGCCCGTGAGTCCCTGGCACCGCCGTCGGGCCGGGCCTGTCCGGGGCAGTCCGCTTGTGCAGAGCGTCCTGCTTGTTCGGGGCGTTCTCCTTGTTCGGGGCGTCCTGCTTGTTCGGGGCGTCCTGCCTGTTCGGGGCGTTCTCCTTGTTCGGGGCGTCCTGCCTGTTCGGGGCGTCCTGCCTGTTCGGGGCGTCCTGCTTGTTCGGGGCGTTCTCCCTGTTCGGGGCGTCCTGCTCAAGTGCGGCTCCCGGCCCGGCCGACGTCCCCGCCCGCTCGGGTACGGCTCGCTCGCGCGCCACGCCTGTCTTCTCCGGCCCTCCCGGCACCCTCGCCAGTTCCGGTGACGCCGTGTCCAGCGGTACCGACCAGGACCGGACGAGGCCCAACTGGACGCCCTGCCGGGGCAGTACGGCGTCGAGGAGCCAGTCGGCGGCGACGCGGACGCGGTTGCCGGGCATGGCGGCGAGGTGGTAGCCGCGGGTGACGGCACCGGCGAGGGGGCCGGACAGCGGTACGCCGAGAGGGTTGGCGGCGGCCTTGACGCCGCCGAGGTCCACGACGAAGCCCAGGTCGCTGTGGCGGTAGGGCTTGGGCTCGCCGCGGCCGAGGGACGCGGCGACGTTGCGTCCGGCCACCTTGCCCTGCCGCCACGCGTGCTGCGCGGTCATCGGCGTGTACTGGCCGGGCCTGGTCAGATCAGGCACGGCGGCCGCGTCCCCGCAGGCGAACACCTCGGGCCGGCCGGGCACCCGCAGCGTGGGCTCGACGAGCAGCCGGCCGCGTTCCATCGCCAGCCCCAGCGACTCGGCGAGCGGATCGGGCCGTACGCCCACACACCACACCAGCGTGCGCGTGTCGACGAACTCCCCGTCGCTCAGCAGAACTCCGCCCGATGTCGCCTCCTTCACGGAGGTCCCCGTCCGCACGTCGACACCCCGCTGCCGCAGCACCTTGTCGGCGGTCCGCGCCAGCTTCTCGTCCATCTCCGGCAGCACCCGCTCGGCGATGTCGAGCAGCATCCAGCGCGGCCGTACACCTTCCCGCAACGGCTGCTTCCGGGTCAGCTCGTCGGTGAACATCTGGCCCTGGGCGGCGACCTCGGTCCCGGTGTACCCGGCGCCGACCACCACGAAGGTGCATCGCGCACGACGGCTCTCGGGGTCGTCGCCGGCCGCCAGCTCCACCTGGCGCGTCACGTGGTCGCGGAGATACAGCGCCTCGGGCAGCCCCCGGAAGCCGTGGGCGTGCTCGGCGACACCCGGGATCGGCAGCAGCTTGTTCACGCTGCCGGCCGCGAGCACCAGCCTGTCGTAGGTCAGCGTGCCGACACCGCCCTCGGGGTCCGCGTAGCGCACGGTCCGCGCGTCGAGGTCGATGTCGTCGGCCTCCCCGAGCACCAGGCGTACATGGCGCAGGGTGCCGGTCAGGGAGACGGTCACCCGGCGTGGCTCCAGGATGCCGACGGCGACCTGGGGCAGCAGGGGCAGATACAGAAAGTAGTCGGTCGGGTTGAGCAGGGTGATGTCGGCCCTGCTCCGGGTCAGCCGCGCAAGCGTGCGGGCCGTCCGGTAGCCGGCGAAGCCGCCACCGACGATCACGATGCGGGGTCGACTCACGGTTCGCCTCCGGCGGGGTCGCGCATACGGAGTCCTCAGCGTCCTCGGGCGTATGGGTTCTGAGCGTTCTCAGGCGTACGGGTCCTGTGCCGTTCGAGCCTTCCGCGTCCCCCTGGCCCGGGTCCCCAAACCGCCTGGCCCCCCGGACCTCCGTGGGTTTCCCCTGTGACCTCCGGGTACCCGGCCCACGACCCGATCCGCCCCCGATCGCACCTGCCGCGGAGGTACGCCCCATGCCCGAGTACGGATACTTCCTGGCGACCGAGGAGTTCGGTCCCGCGGAGCTGATCGAGCAGGCGAGGATGGCCGAGCAGGCCGGGTTCGACTGTCTGTGGATCTCGGACCACTTCCACCCGTGGAACGACGCCCAGGGCCAGAGCCCGTTCGTGTGGTCGGTGATCGGCGCGCTCTCCGAGGCCGTGTCGCTGCCCATTGAGACGGCGGTGACCTGTCCGACCGTGCGGATCCACCCGGCGGTCGTCGCACAGGCGGCGGCGACCAGCTCGGTGATGACCGGCGGCCGCTTCCGCCTCGGCATCGGCTCGGGCGAGGCACTCAACGAGCACGTCGTCGGAACCCGTTGGCCGCCGGCGGACGTCCGTCTGGAGATGCTGGAGGAATCGGTCCAGGTGATGCGGCGCCTGTTCACCGGCGAGGAGGTCACCCATCGCGGCCCGCACTTCACGGTGGAGAACGCCCGCCTCTACACGGTTCCCGACGCGCCCGTCCCCATCGACATCTCCGGCTTCGGCCCCAAGGCCACCGGGCTCGCCGCCCGCGTCGGCGACGGCTTCATCACCATGGGCCCCGACGAGGAGCTGGTCACCCAGTACCGCAAGGGCGGCGGGGGCGCGAACCCCGTCAGCGGCGGTACGAAGGTGTGCTGGGGCCCCGAACGCGACGCGGCCGTCCGACTCGTCCGCCGTCTCTGGTCGAGCCAGCTCCTGCCCGGCGAAATGGCCCAGATCCTGCCCACTCCCAGCCACTTCGAGCAGCTGGAGCCGCTGGTCACCGAGCAGATGGTCGGCGAGAACACGGTCTGCGGCGACGACGTCGACGAACACGTCGCCGAACTGAGCGCCTTCGCCGACGCCGGCTTCGACCGTGTCTACGTCAGCCAGATCGGTCCCGACCAGCGCGGGTTCTTCGACTTCTACCGCACGAAGGTGTTGCCGCAACTCCGGCAGGGCTCCCGCTGACCAGTCCCGCCCCGGAATTCTCGGCCCGGACGATGTTCCCTCCCCCCATCGTCCGGGCTCCCCATCGTCCGGCCATCGTCTGGGTCGAGCGCATGCCACGTGGAGCGGGACCGGGAGGCTCATGCCGTCCCGGCCCCGCTCCACGTGCCCCGCTCCACGTGCCCGGCTCTCACCGGCCCCGGTGGCGCTGTTCCTCGGATTCGGCACCGGCCGGCGCCGGTCCGCCCGCGGTACCGGTCCCGGTCCCGACGCCGGGTGCGACGGGCGGCGCCGGCGGATAACCGGCCGGACACA
>NZ_LRTR01000620.1 GCF_001550375.1 Streptomyces europaeiscabiei
CGATGCGCCAGGAGGTCTACCGGGACACCCGGCCGCGCGGCAGCTGGGCCGGGACGCCGGCCGGGCGGATCTTCGTGCACCTGGTCACGCCGCCCGAGTGGCGCCGGATCACCGGGGAGGCCCCGCCGCCGTCACCCGTGGACCGCGCGGCCTACACGCGGGCCGGGCTCCCCTGGTTCGACTACTACGACCAGGACGGCCACGACCTCGGCCCGGCCGACGCCCTCGGCGCGGTGAAGCCCGTCGGCGACTGGCTCGGCGACGACCTCGACCCGTGGCAGGCACCCGCCCCCGGCCAGGTCCGGCCGCTCGGTGACGCACCGGGCAGGCCGGTCCAGGACGGCGACTGGTAGCCGGTCCCCACGGCCGACGCGATGGCGACGGCGGGCGTCGCATGGCGCGCGACGCCCGCCGTCGCCTTTGCGCGGAGGCGCTCGTACCCGTCAAGGTGGTGACGGCCGAGACGAGCGACACCCGAGGTGCACGAATGACGAGTGAGGCGGCAGGGGACCGAGGCGGCTGGAGCAGGCGCCGCGTCCTGGGGCTGCTGGCGGGAGCGGCCGTACCGGCCACCCTCGCCGGTTGCGCGGGCTCCGACGGGACGGCCGGTCCCACGTCTTCCTCCCCCGCGCGGAACGCCCCGACGGCCCCCTCGGCGGAGGCGGAGGCCGGGGCGGGAACCGCGACCGCCTCGCCCTCCCCCACGCCCACCCGCACCGGCCCCCAGCCGCTCTACATCGGCACGTACACCTCGGTCGAGGGCGGCGGCACCGGCATCGGCGTGGCGACGTACGACGACCGGAACGGCCGGATCACGGGCAAGGGGACCATCACCGGTGTCGCCGACCCGTCGTACCTCGCCGTACACCCGGACGGCCGGACGCTGTACGCCGTGAACGAGCGCACGCAGGGCGGGGTGACCGCCGTACGACTGTCCGACCGCAGGATCCTCGGCACCCGGAGCAGTGGCGGCGAGGCACCCTGCCAGCTGTCGGTTCACCCGGGCGGGCGATGGCTGCTGAGCGCGAACTACGGCTCGGGCAGTGTCGCCGTGCACCCCGTCGAGGACTCGGGTGCGCTGGGCGAGCGCACCGATCTCGTGGTGCACAGCAGCCCGGCGCCCGGTCCGGGCCAGAACGGGCCGCACGCGCACCAGGTGATCACGAGCCCGGACGGCGGTCACGTCCTCGCCGTCGATCTGGGCACCGACACGGTGTACACCTACCGCCTGGACGAGTCCCGGGGCACGCTCACGGAGGTCTCGCGGGCGCGCACCCGGTCGGGTGCGGGACCCCGGCACCTCACCTTCCATCCCCAGGGCCGGTACGCCTATCTCGCCAACGAGGTCGACAACACGGTCGTGGTCTGTGCCTACGACCCCGGCAGCGGCCGGCTCACCCCCGGTGACCCGCAGTCGACGGGGACGGGTTCGGGCACGAACTACCCGGCGCAACTGGTCGTGACGCCGGACGGCTCGTACGCCTATCTCGCCAACCGGGGGCACGACAGCCTGACGCGCTACGCGGTCGAGGCGGACGGCGCACGGCTGAAGCTCATCGACACCGTGCCGGTCGGCGGGGACTTCCCCCGCCAGATCGCCCTCTCGCCGGACGGAGGTCTGCTGTTCGCCGCGCTGCAGCGGTCGAGCGCGGTCAGTGTCTTCCGGGTCGACGCCGAGACCGGTGGACTGCGGCGTGCGGGCGCGCCGTTCGCGTCACCCGTCGCCGTCTGTGCGCTGCCGCTGTAGGGCGCGCGGGCAGGACGCGGCGCTCGCCCGGGAGAGCAGGACGTGCATCCGCTCGGTGAGCTGCGCCATGTCGTCGGCGGGCTTGTGGAACGTCAGGCGGACGTCGCCGTTGCCGCGGGCCCGCTCGATGCGCAGGGTCAGGCCGTGGCGGTCGACGGCGAGCGGCTGGACGCGTACGGCGCCGTGCAGGCTGTCGTGCGGGACGAGCCGGGTGAGGCGCTCGACGGCGTCGGGGTGCGCGTCGGCGAGGTGGGTCAGCAGCCGGGACTCGGCCGTGGCCAGCGGATCCGGTTCGGCGGCGGCGAACTCGTCGAGGTCGACCACCACAGCGCCGGACGGCTCGCGCAGCACGATGCGGGTGGGCCGGAACTCCAGGTCGCCGTCCTTGGGCAGGAACCAGCCGGCGATCCACAGCCGGGCCCGGATACGGTTGCGCACGGGGACGGGTGCCACGTCGGCGAACTCCAGCACGGCGGACGGCTCGCCGCGAGGCGCGCAGATCGCGGCGGTGACGAGCGTGCTGTCCTCGGGGACGCACAGGATCACCCGGCCGTCCTCGGTGACGGTGTGCGCGCCGACGAACTCCTCGCGGCCACCCTCGGCGGTCACCGCGCAGGACCACGCCGCCGCGAGCACCGAGCGGGCACGCTCCGCCGCGGCGGGCGCGGCCGTCCAGGTGTGACGGTCACCCATCCCAAACCTCCCTTAGGTAAGCCTTGCCTAACCTATCGAAGATCGGGGCGTACGCCAACCACCGTGGGCCGATCCGTGGACTTTCCGTTCGCCGCGGCGAACCCACTCAGGTGGCGAGGACCCCGAAAAGCGCCCGCGCACACAGGTCCCGCACCTGCTCGCGGGACAGCTCCGAACCCCTCAGCCACTCCAGGCACACGGCCGTCGTGAACGACAGCCACCCGCGCACGGCGAGCCGCATCTCCGGTCGCCCGTCGAGCACCGCCCCGAACTCGGCGTCCGACGCCAGCGCCGCCAGGATCTGCGCCTCCTGCAGGGCCAGCGCCCGCTGGTAGACCTTGCGCACGGCCTGGTCGCCGGTGGCGTCGGCGCGATGGAAGGCACGGAAGCCGTGGGCGTGCTCCTCGACGTGACGGAGGAACGTGTCGAGCCCGTTGGTGAGGCGCTCGCGCGCCGACCGGCCGGGGGCGGGCGTCATGATCCGCAGCATCCGCTCGCTCTCGCGCTCCACGACGGCCGCGAAGAAGACGCGCTTGTTCGGGAAGTAGTGGTAGAGCAGCCCACGGGAGACTCCGGCGATCTCGGCCACCTGCTCGATCCACACGTCGTCGTACGGGCTCTCCGAGAAGAGCCGGGCCCCGACCGCGAGGAGTTGCTCCCTCCGCTCCTCGGTGCTGAGCCGGCGACGTGGGCGTTCTCCCTGCCTGGCTGCCATGCCGTCACCTTACTTGACGTGGGTTCAACAACGGGACGAGACTGATCCCGCTATTGAACCCGAGTACAACAGCGGCGGCGGCCTCGGTACGGCGTGCGCGCGAGGGAGATGTGGTCATGACGGCGACGACAGGGGCCACGGCAGTCAAGGGATTCCGCAGCGCGGAGCTGGGCTGGCCCGAGCTGAGCCGAATACCGCATCCGCCGTACCGACTCCCCCTCGTCGGCGACGCGCTCGGCACGAACGTGCGTACGCCGATCCAGGAGTCCCTGCGCCTCGGGCGGCGGCTCGGGCCGATCTTCCGGCGGAAGGCGTTCGGCAAGGAGATCGTGTTCGTCGGGGGCGCGGGGCTCGCCGCCGAGATGGCGGACGAGGCGCGGTTCGCCAAGCACGTGGGTCTGGGCGTCGCCAATCTGCGGCCGGTGGCCGGGGACGGGCTCTTCACGGCCTACAACCACGAGCCGAACTGGCAACGCGCGCACGACGTCCTCGCCCCCGGCTTCAGCCGGGAGGCCATGGCCGGCTACCACCCGATGATGCTCGACGTCGCCGAGCGGCTGACGGAGCACTGGGACCGGGCGGGCGCGGCGGGCGACACCGTGGACGTACCCGGCGACATGACCAAGCTGACGCTGGAGACCATCGCCCGCACCGGCTTCGGCCACGACTTCGGCTCCTTCGAGCGCGCCCGGCCGCACCCCTTCGTCGCCGCCATGGTCGGCACCCTCACCTACGCACAGCGCCGCAACCTCGTCCCCGACCCGCTGGTCCCACTGCTGCTGCGGGGTGCCGCCCGGCAGAACCAGGCGGACATCGCGTACCTGAACGAGACGGTCGACGCGGTGGTGCGGGCGCGGCGGTCCTCCGGTGGCGGCGACCGGGGTGGCGGTGACGGTGACCTGCTCGACCGGATGCTGGAGACCGTGCATCCGCAGAGCGGGGAGCGGCTGTCCGCCGAGAACGTCCGGCGGCAGGTCATCACCTTCCTGGTCGCCGGGCACGAGACCACCTCGGGCGCCCTCTCCTTCGCCCTGCACTACCTCGCCCGGTATCCGGACCTGGCCGCCCGCGCCCGCGCCGAGGTGGACCAGGTGTGGGGCAGTGCCGTGCGGCCCGGCTACGAGCAGGTGGCCAAGCTGCGGTATGTGCGCCGGGTGCTGGACGAGGCACTGCGGCTGTGGCCGACGGCACCGGCCTTCTCACGGGAGGCCCGCGAGGACACCGTGCTGGGCGGGGTCCATCCGATGCGGCGGGGTGCCTGGGCGCTGGTGCTGACGGCGATGCTGCACCGGGACCCGGAGGTCTGGGGTGCGGACGCCGAGCGGTTCGACCCGGACCGGTTCGACGCGGCGGCGGTACGCGGCCGGGCCCCGCACACGTTCAAGCCGTTCGGCACGGGTGCGCGGGCCTGCATCGGCCGCCAGTTCGCGCTGCACGAGGCCACGCTGGTGCTGGGGCTGCTGCTGCGCCGGTACGAGCTGAGGCCGCAGCCGGCGTACCGGCTGCGGGTGGCGGAGCGGCTGACCCTGATGCCGGACGGGCTGCGGCTCACTGTGGAGCGGCGGGTGGGCGCGGGGCCGGGTACCCCGCAGATACCGTCGTCGTTCCGGTCGCCCTCGTCCCCGTCGTCGCCCTCGTCCCCGTCGTCGCCCTCGTAGGCGCCGTCGCCCTCAAGCCGTCCAGTGACCGGGGCGGGTGACTGACGTCGGCAGCCGTGTCCCGGCGCTGCCGCGTGCCGCGTTGAGCTGGGGCTGGGTCAGGAAGAAGGCGCCGGTCAGGTCCGCGTCGCTGAGGTCGGTGTCGCGGAGGTCGGCGCCGATCAGGTCCGCGCCGCGCAGGTCGGCCCCGGTCAGGTCGGCGGCGATGAGGTAGGCGCCGCGGAGGTTGGCCTGTCTGAGGTCGGCGCCCTTGAGGCGGGCACCCATGAGGTCGGCGCCGCGCCGGTTCTGCTTGCGCCGGGCGCCCGCTCGCACGAGGTCACTGACCCTCAGCAGCAGTTCGTTGACGCGCTGCCGGTGCGCGGCGACGTCCAGCTCCCCCAGTTCCTCGGCCGTCCCCCCGGTCAGCCGCTCGGTCTCGTCCAGTGCGCGGCGGAGATCGGCGTGCACCGGGCGGGCGGCGGGGAGGGTCAGCGCCTCGGTCAAATACCACAGCAGTTCGTGGAGTTGGCGTACGACCGGGAAGACGTCGAACATCCGCCGGGCGTGCTCGCGGCCGCCCGTACGCCAGTTCTCGCCCCCGAAGGTGACCTGGGAGACCTTCTGCCCGGCGCCGAAGCAGTCGTAGACCGTGCAGCCGTTGAAGCCCTCGTCCCTGAGCCGGGTGTGGATACCGCACCGGAAGTCGTCCTTGAGGTTCCCGCACGCCTTGCCCGCGGCCTTGTCGACGGCGAAGTCGGCCGAGGCGGCGAAGGGCAGGGCGACACAGCACAGGCCGAAGCAGCTGTCGCAGTCCGCGCGCAGACCGCGCAGGTCATGCGGGTCGAGAGCTTCACCGGATCCTTGTTCCATATGGTTCACCCTAACGACAACTCACCGATGATCTTTCGGCTGCCGAGGGGTGCACCACCGGCCCACCCGCCCCGCCGCCGACAGCGCCCACCACCACACCGTGATCGTCTGCGTCCACCCCGAGCAGGGCCGGAGCCGGCCACGCCCTCGCCGCCCGGGCCCCTGCGCTCAGTCCCGCCCCAGATCCCACCGCCAGTCGTTCGACATGCTCCAGTGACCCTTCGGGTACTCCGCGGAGACCTCGCCGAGCAGCGTGAATCCCGCCCTGCGACACACCGCGTTCGACGCGGCGTTCTCCACACGGGGCAGCGCGTGGAGATGGCGGTGGGTGTTCGCGTCCCGCGCCACCCCGACGACCTCACGGGCGGCCAGTACGGCCAGGCCCCGGCGCTGGAACTCGGGCAGCACCCCCCATCCGGTCTCCCACACCGTCTCGCCCTGCCGGTCGCGCTCCCAGTAACCGATCGAGCCGACGCTCTCGCCGGTGCCGGCGAGCACGACCCGGTACATCTGCCCGCCCGCCACGTCGAGGTAGCGGCGGTGCCGGGCGGTGAGTTGTTCCTCGGTCTCCGGGCCGCCCACGTGCTCGGTCATCCCGGGGGTGTTGAGGCGCCGGAGCAGCCAGAGGTCGTCCGCGGACCAGGGCTCCAGCCGCACCCCGCTCTCGACCCCCGTCACCGGGGAAACACCTCGAAGGCCACGGCCGGCCTGCCGCCGAACCGCTCCCCCGTGGTCCGGGCATGGCCGGTGAGGAAGTCGCGTACGTACGTCTCGGGGTCCTCCTTCGTCAGCACCTCGATGTAGCTGCGGTGCTCCAGGAGGGAGGCGACCGCACGGTCGAGGCCGGGAGCGGCGTCCACCGCGTGGGTGGGGTGGGAGGAACTGGCGACGGCGACCCAGCGGACGCCGTCCCAGGGTTCCAGGCCCTGTTCGACGAGCTCGGGGAAGATCCAGCGGTTCCCCGCGTCGCCGGCGGCGTCCAGGGTGGCGCGGCCCACCGCCACGTGGTCGGGGGTGTTCCAGGCGACCCCGCCCCAGGTGTCACGGTGGTTGAGGGTGATGACCAGTTCGGGGCGGTGCCGGCGGATGGCGGCCGCGATGTCCCGCCGCAGGGCGGGCCCGTACTCGATGACGCCGTCCTCGTGGTCGAGGAACTCGACCTCCGACACACCCACGACGGCCGCGCTGGCCCGCTGCTCCCTCTCACGCAACGGGCCGCACCGGGCGGGCTCCAGGGTGTCGATACCGGCCTCGCCGCGTGTCGCCAGGACATACACGACCTCGCGGCCCTCGTCGGTCCACGCGGCGATCGCCGCCGAGCAGCCGTACTCGAGGTCGTCCGGGTGCGCCACGACGGCGAGGGCACGCCGCCAGTCGTCGGGCATGGGCTTGAGCTGGTCCTTCTGAGGGTCCGTCATGGGCGCACAGTAACGCGCGTCACTGACAGCCGGGCAGGGGCGGGCCAGCACACCGCCCGGCTCATCCGCCGTCGCTCACGCCTCGTCCCGGGTCAGCGCCAGCAACCGGTCCAGCACCCGTGGTCCACCGGCCCGTACGCCGTCGTGCTCGAACTCGTCCGTGACCCAGGTGCGCAGCCCCCGGACGGCGCGGGCGGTCCGCAGGGAGTGGTCCGTGTCGACGTACATGTCGTCGTGGTAGACCGCGGCCGCGACCGGGACCTCGTTCACGGCGAGTCGGTCCGGATCGTAGAGAGGCGGCCAGCCCCGGTCCTCGGCCAGCGCCTCCGCGGTGTCGCGCAGCGGGCGCAGGGCGGGGTCGTTGTCGAACATCCAGGGGTGCACGGACTCGCCCGTGAAGAGCACCGGGCCGTCGCCGGTCAGCGTCTTGGCTGCGTCGAACTGCGGCAGGCCGCGGCGCACCCGCTCCGCCGCCCAGCCCGTGGGGCCCGCGTCCTGGCCGTAGCACGCCTCGTGGAGGAGCGCGTACAGCGGATGGCCCGCGTACGACAGCAGGCCCTGGACCTCCTCCTGGAAGGAGTCGGCAAGGGCGGGGCCCTGCGGGGTGCGGACGAAGGCGTCCTCCAGCAGGAAGTGCAGCCGGTGGCTGCCGTCGCCGCGGCCGAGGAGGATACCGAGGGACTGGAACGCCTCGACGGTGAACCGGTAGCCGTTCGGCAGGACGACGTCGTGCTGGATCAGGTGATCGGCGATCCGGCGGGCCCGCTCGACGTCCTGCGGGTAACGGGCGTAGTGCGCGGCGACCTTGCGTTCCACGCGCGGGTGGGCCGCCCGGTAGACGTCCTCGGCGCTCGCGTCGAGGGAGGGCAGTCCGCCGGTGATGAGGGCGGTGCTCAGACCCTCGGGCGCCTGTGACAGGTAGGTGACCGCGCAGAAGCCGCCGAAGCTCTGGCCGAGGACGGCCCAGGGGGCGCCGCCGGTGACCTCGGGTCGGATGGCCTCACAGTCGCGGACGATGGAGTCGGCGCGGAAGTGGGCGAGGTAGTCGGCCTGTTCGGCGGGGCCGCCGCGCATCGGCAGCGTCTGTCGGTTGGCGGGGGTCGAGGCACCCGTGCCGCGCTGGTCCAGCAGCAGGACCCGGTAGTCCTCCAGGGCCCGGCCCAGCCAGGCCTCACGGCCGACGAAGCGGTTCGCCCCGAAGCCGGGGCCGCCCTGCAGATAGACCAGCCAGGGCAGTTCGGCGCTCCCCCTGTCGCTCGCGACGACCTCGCGCGCGTAGAGGTCGATCCGCTCCCCCGCCGGGCGGTCGTGGTCGAGGGGGACGGTGAAGCGGCGGTCGGTGAGGACGACACCGGGCTGCCGGTAGCTGACGGACAACAGGGCTCCCTGAGCGGACGGATTCCAGGCCTTGGTCCAGTCCAGCACAGATTCTCCGCCCGGCCGACCCCGTGGATCAAGAAATTCTCACTGAACCGGGGATCAGTACGCCGGCCGCCGTCGGTGCGCGGTGACCGCTCCGGCGCTCAGCGTGCCGAGAGGCTGGAGCGCCGCACCACCAGCTCCGGCTGGAGGACGACCCGCCGGTGCTCGTGCCGGATGAGCGCGGTCTCCACCTCGGTCTCCTCCAGGAGGAGTTCGGCGGCGAGGGCGCCCATGGTGACGGCGGGCTGCCGTACGGAGGTGAGGGGGACGGCGGCCGCGGCGGCGAACTCGATGTCGTCGTAGCCGACGATGGCGAGGTCGTCGGGGACGCTCACACCGGCCGCGTACATGGCCTGGAGCACGCCGAGAGCGAGCAGGTCGTTGGCGCAGAAGACGGCGGTGGGGCGGTCGGCGAGGCCGAGGAGGCGGGCGCCCGCGTCCCGGCCGGCGGCCACGTCGAGGCGCTCGGTGGGCAGCTCGCGCAGGGCGTCGGCGCCGAGTCCCGCCTCGCGCAGGGCGTTCAGGGCTCCCGTACGGCGGTCGCGGACCTGGTTGAGGCCCGCCGGTCCGCTGACGTACGCGATGGAACGGTGGCCCGCGTCGACCAGATGACGGACGGCGAGGGCGCCGCCCGCGACGTCGTCGACGGAGACCGAGCACTCGGTGGTGCCCTCGGCGACCCGGTCGACGAGGACGAAGGGGATGCCGTGGCGGCGGAACGCCTCGATGTTGCGTCCCGTCGCGTCGGCGGGGGTGAGCAGGACACCGCGCACCCGTTGTTCGGCGAAGAGCGAGAGGTACTCGGACTCCTCTCCCGCGCTCTGC
The DNA here is from genome assembly GCF_001550375.1 of Streptomyces europaeiscabiei. Classification (GTDB taxonomy): domain Bacteria; phylum Actinomycetota; class Actinomycetes; order Streptomycetales; family Streptomycetaceae; genus Streptomyces; species Streptomyces europaeiscabiei. The sequence continues at coordinate 9,331 of NZ_LRTR01000620.1, forward strand.
GCGCTGTTGCAGACCATCACGCCGAGTCCGGCGTCGCGCGCGGCCCGCTCCGCACCGCGCGCGACGTCGACGAAGAAGGGGTTGCCCATGTCGAGCACCAGCAGCCCCATGATCCGGCTCCGCCCGGCCCGCAGCTGGCGCGCCGACTCGCTGCGGACGTATCCGAGGCGGTCGATCGCGGCCAGCACGCGGGCCCGGGTCCCGGAGGCCACCGAGTCCGGCCGGTTGATGACGTTGGAAACCGTGCCGACGGAGACTCCGGCGGCTGCGGCGACGTCCTTGATACCCACCGGCTGCGACATCGGACGAGGACCTCCAGGAAGGTACGGAGCGGCGGGCTTACGTTCACATTACCTTCCGGTCCACCACAAGAACGGCCCGGTCAGGCGGCAGAAACGTTGCCCTGGTGTGGGAATCAGGCGGGCAGGGCGAAGTCGACGACGCGGAGCGCCGAGGGTGTCGTACCGCTGGACTTCACCTGGTACATCACGGACAGGACATTGTCCTGCGCGATCCGGGTCTCGTCGATCACGACCTCGCCGAAGGCATTGAGGGCGCTGGGGTCGAACAGCGACTTCCAGTCGGTGTATCCGGAGGCCGCGGAGGCTCCCCATATCCGGCCGAAGGGCAGGATCGCGTACGCGTTGTTGTACTTGTCCAGGGCCAGCTTGGTGCGCTGGCTGGAGCCGAGCGCGACCGGGATCTCGGTCTTCTGCCAGGTGCCGGAGGCGTTCCTGCGGACGTGGAAGGCCCGGCCGTTCGCGGTGCGGTTGGTGACGTAGTTCGTCGTGCACTGGCCGAAGCGGCCGGGCACGTAGCTGATGATCGCGTGCGGCCGGCCGGCCGAGTCGGTGAACTGGCTCTCCTGGTTCATCAGGGAGTGGTCCGGGTTCAGCGCGTCGATCACCAGTCCGCTGTCGGTGACGGCGACCTTGTCGGAGCCGCCGGTGGTGCCGACGACGGTGCCCGCGTTGTTGCGCCAGGTGCGGCCCCGGTCGTCCGAGTAGACGTAGCCGGTGTCGTGGTTGGTGATGCCGCCGCCGTTGCACATCACGGCGCCGTTCTGCTCGCGCCAGGTGAAGAAGGAGTGCAGCCGGCCGTTCCTGTCGTAGTCGATGCCGTGCAGGTACATGTTGCGGACGGTGCTGGAGCCGTGCTCGCTGGTGTACGTGCCGGTGGAACTGGTCCACTCGCCGAGGTTGGTCCAGGAGGTGCCGTCGTACTCGGCGATGGCGTTGCGGCCGTTGCCGGAGATGCCGACGCGGTAGCTCAGCTGGAGCTTGCCGTCGGGCATCGAGACGAACTGCGGGTAGGTGAACTGCGAGGTGAGCGCCAGTCCGTCGAGGGTGGACTGCGGGGAGCCGAAGCGGCTCGTGGTCCAGCTCAGGCCGGCCGGGTTGTCCATGAGGCCGGCGACCGACTTGACGTAGGTGAACCCGTCGCTGTGCGAGTCCATGTTGAGGTGGAGGCGGCCGTCGACCTTGGAGACGCCCATGGAGATGACGTTGTGGGAGTCGTTGTAGCGCAGCGTGTGGCCGACCTTGACCGTGGACCAGGTGCTGGAGCCGAGGACGCGGCGACCGACGACGGCGTTGCGGTCGGCGGTGTACCAGACGGCGTACTGGTAGCCCTTGTAGGTCAGCAGACCGTTCTTCTGGAACGAGTTGTTGTTGACCAGGCCGTCGTAGGACACGAAGAAGATGGCCTGGCTGTCGAGCAGCGTGTTGCCGGTCTGGCTGACGGACGGACCGGGGTCGGCGGCGCGGGCGGTGGCGGCGCCGAGGACGGGGGTCACCACGGCGCCGGCGAGTGCGGCGCCGAGCAGCGTACGTCTCTTCATCTCGGGGACTCCATTGTCGAGCGAAATGGGGAGGGGGAGGAGGGTGCTGCGACGTGGGGGGGGGTCAGGCGAGGTGGAAGACCTCGGTGAGGGGTTTCATGGCCTCGTCGGGCCGGGCGCCGTCGAGGGACTCGAAGAACGGCGCCATCTCCTTCTGCCAACGGGCGTTGACCTCGGCGGCCTCCATGCCGACGAGTGCCGCCTGGAAGTCCTCGGTCTCCAGGTAGCCGACGAGGAGGCCGTCGTCGCGCAGGAAGAGGGAGTAGTTGTGCCAGCCGGTGGCCGAGAGAGCCTGAAGCATCTCCGGCCACACGGCTGCGTGCCGCTCGCGGTACTCGTCGATCCGATCCTGACGGACCTTGAGGAGGAAGCAGACGCGCTGCATGAGGTACCGCTCCTGGGGTGAGGGGGGTGGCTGTGACGCCGGTTCGGTGATCAGAAGTCGAACTTGTCGATGTTCGCCTTGTTGAACACGGTGGGCTTGCCGAGGCTGATCACGCCGTCCTTGCCGATGGTGTACTCGCCCATGGCACCGGCGGTGAAGGTCTCGCCCTCCTTGCCGGTGATCTGGCCGGAGGCCAGCGCCACCGCGGTACGGGCGGCCAGCTCGCCGAGCTTCGCCGGGTCCCACAGCTCGAAGCCCTCGACGGTGCCGTCCTTGACGTACTTGCGCATGTCGTTGGGGGTGCCGAGGCCGGTCAGCTTGACCTTGCCCTTGTACTTGGAGCCCGACAGGTACTGGGCGGCGGCCTTGATGCCGACCGTGGTCGGGGAGATGATCCCCTTCAGGTTCGGGTACTCCTGGAGCAGGCCCTGGGTCTGCTGGAAGGACTTCTGGGCGTCGTCGTCACCGTAGGCGACCTTGACCAGCTTGATGTCCTTGTACTTGGGGTCCTCCAGCTCCTTCTTCATGAAGTCGATCCAGACGTTCTGGTTCGTCGCGGTCTGCGCGGCCGACAGGACGGCGATCTCGCCCTTGAAGCCGATCTGCTCGGCGAGCAGCTGGACCTCGGTGCGGCCGAGGTCCTCGGCGCTGGCCTGCGAGACGAAGGCGTTGCGGCACTCCGGCTTGGTGTCGGAGTCGTAGGTGACGACCTTGATGTCGTTGCTCATGGCCTGCTTGAGCGCGGTGCACAGGGCGCCCGGGTCCTGCGCGGAGACGGCCATGGCGTCGACCTGCTGCTGGGTGAGCGTATTGACGTAGTTCACCTGGCCGGAGGTGTCCGTGGCGCTGGACGGGCCGACCTCCTTGTAGCTGGAGCCCAGCTCCTTCAGGGCCGCCTCGCCGCCCTTGTCGGCGGAGGTGAAGTACGGGTTGTTGACCTGCTTCGGCAGGAAGCCGACGGTCAGGCCCTTCTTCAGCTCGGCGTTCGGGTCGGCCTTGCCGCTGGTCGCGGCGGAGGCGGAGTCGTCCTTGACGTCGCTCTTCGTGGTACCGCCACAGGCGGTGACGGCGAGGGCGAAGGACGTGACGGCGGCGAGAGCCGCACAGGAGCGACGAAGGGTTGCTCTGCGCATGACGAGGGTTCCTTTTCGAGGAGGTGTGGTGTGACGCGCCCCGTCGTTGTCCTCAGGGGCGCACGGCTGTACTTGTGTGCGGCTTCCGCCGCGCGGGGCGCGACCGGCCGCAGGGGACCGGCAGCTTTCAAACAGCCTTTCCGGCGGGGCCGAGCCCGGATTTTCGCCCGGCTCTGGCGAGAGCGACCTGTCGTGCGACCCGGGGGCCGAGCACGGACAGCACGAGCAGGACACCGGTGACGACGATCTGCGACTGCGCAGAGACGTCCTGCAGGCTCATCACGTTCTGCAGGGTGCCGAGCAGGAACACGCCGGCGATCGCACCGCCGAGCGTCCCCTTGCCTCCGTCGAAGTCGATGCCACCGAGCAACACGGCGGCGATGACGGAGAGTTCGAGTCCGGTCGCGTTGTCGTAGCGGGCGCTTGCGTAGTGCAGCGCCCAGAAGATCCCGGTGAGGGAGGCCATGAGGCCGGTCACCGTGAAGAGGATCAGCTTCTGCCGCTTGACGCGGATACCGGTGAAGCGCGCGGCCTCCTCACTGGCGCCGATCGCGAACAGGGAACGCCCGAACGGGGTGGCGTGCAGGGCGATCACGGCGATGACGAGCAGTACCAGGAAGGGGATGAAGGCCTGCGGGACGAAGCTGTCGCCGATCCGGCCGGCAGCGAAGTCCAGGTACTGCGTGGGGAAGTCGGTCACCGCGTCGGAGCCGAGCACGATCTGTGCGATGCCCCGGTAGGCGGCGAGCGTACCGATGGTGACGGCGAGGGAGGACAGGCCGAGCCGGGTGACCAGCAGGCCGTTGATCAGTCCACAGACGACGCCGAGGAGGAGACAGATCGGGATGATCGCCTCGATGGTCAGGCCCTGGTTCCACAGGACGCCCATCACCGCGCCGGACAGGCCGGCGGTGGAGGCGACCGACAGATCGATCTCGCCGGAGACCACGAGGAGGGTCATCGGCAGGGCGACCAGCGCGATCGGCAGGGTGTTGCCGATGAGGAAGGACAGGTTGAGCGCGTTGCCGAAGCCGTCCACGGTGGAGAAGGACAGCAGGAGCACGACGATGAACGTGGCGCCGACGGCTGAATCCCACCTCTTCAGGGCGGACCAGCTGCTCGCACGCGACAGGGTGGAGTCAGCCATGGCGGGCGTTCCTCTTCTTCAGGGCGGCCGCCACCCTCAGCGCGACCACACGGTCCACGGCGATGGCGAGGATGAGCAGGATGCCGTTGATGGCCAGCACCCACACCGAGCTGACGCCGAGGGCGGGCAGCACGCTGTTGATGGAGGTCAGCAGCAGGGCGCCGAGCGCCGCGCCGTAGACACTGCCGGAGCCGCCGGTGAAGACGACGCCGCCGACCACGACGGCGCTGACGACGGTGAGTTCGTAGCCGTTGCCGGTGCTGGAGTCGACGTTGCCGAAGCGGGCCAGGTACAGCGCTCCGGCGAGGCCCGCGAGGGCGCCGCAGAAGGTGTACGCCATCAGGATCCGCTTGCGGACCGGGATGCCGGCGAGGCGGGCGGCCTCCGGGTTGGAGCCGAGGGCGTACAGCTCGCGGCCGCTGCCGAAGTGCTTCATGTAGTACGCCGTCGCCACCAGCACCGCCACCGCGATCAGCGCCAGGTACGGCACCGCGGAGATACCGCCGGAGCCGAAGTCGATGAATCCGTCCGGCAGGGCGGACGCGGTGATCTGACGGGAGCCCACCCAGATCGAGTCGATGCCCCGGATGATGTAGAGCGTGCCGAGGGTGACCACGAGGGCGGGCACCTGGCCGAGGCTGACGAGCAGACCGTTCAGCAGGCCGAAGCCGATGCCCATCAGGACCGCCAGGAACACGGCCACGACCGGGTTCCCGCCGCCCTGGAGATAGATGCCGGCGGCGAAGGCGCTGATGCCGAGGGTGGAGCCGACCGACAGGTCGACGTTCCGGGTGATGACGACCAGCGACTGACCGACGGCGACCAGCACCAGGATGGTCGCGTTGAGCAGGAGGTCCTTGATGCCCTGCTCGGTGAGGAACTCGCTGTTGCCCAGCTGGGTGACGACGATCATCACCAGGAAGACGACCAGGATGGCGAGTTCACGCATCTTGAAGACGCGGTCCACGAGCCGGGTGCCGCTGGACTTGGGCACCTCGGCGACGGGGGTGTTCTGAGGGGTGGTCACCGTCATGCGGCGGCCCTCCCGGTGGCTGCGGCCATCACGGTTTCCTCGGTGGCTTCGGAGCGAGGGATCTCGGCGGTGAGCCGGCCCTCGTGCATCACGAGCACGCGGTCGGCCATACCGAGGATCTCGGGCAGATCGGAGGAGATCATCAGCACGGCCACCCCGTCGGCGGCGAGCTGACTGAGGAGGCGGTGCACCTCGGCCTTCGTACCGACGTCGATGCCCCGGGTGGGCTCGTCGACGATCAGCACCTTCGGCCCGGTGGCGAGCCACTTGGCGAGGACGACCTTCTGCTGGTTGCCGCCGGACAGCGTGTTGACGCTGTCGGCGATCCGGGCGTACTTCACCTGGAGCTTGACGGCCCAGTCGAGGGAGCGGCTGCGTTCGGCGCCGCGGTCGACGAGGCCGGCCTTCACGGCCGTACGGAGCCCGGTGAGCCCGATGTTCCGCTCGATGGACATGTCCATCACCAGGCCCTGGGCGCGGCGGTCCTCGGGGACCAGGGCGAGCCCGGCGGCCATCGCGAGGGACGGGGCGCCGTTGGTGAGCGCCTTGCCGCCGAGGTCGACCTCGCCCGCGTCCCAGCGATCGATGCCGAAGACGGCTCGCGCCACCTCCGTACGGCCGGCGCCGACGAGGCCGGCCAGGCCGACGATCTCGCCGCGGCGGACGTCGAAGGAGATGTCGGTGAAGACGCCCTCGCGGGTCAGCCGCCGCACGCTCAGCGCGACGTCGCCCGGCTCGACCTCCTGCTTCGGGTACAGCTCCGCCAGGTCGCGGCCGACCATGCGGCGTACCAGGTCGTCCTCGGTCATGCCCTCGGTCGGTTCGCTGGAGATCCAGGCGCCGTCGCGCAGGGTGGTGACCCGCTGGCAGATCTGGAAGATCTCCTCCAGTCGGTGGGAGATGAAGAGGACGGCGGAGCCCTGCTCGCGCAGGGTGCGGACGACACCGAAGAGCCGGGCCACCTCGCTGCCGGTGAGGGCCGCCGTCGGCTCGTCCATGATCAGGACGCGGGCGTCGAAGGAGAGCGCCTTGGCGATCTCGACGATCTGCTGGTCGGCGATGGACAGGCCGCGCGCCGGGCGGTCGGGGTCGAGTTCGACACCGAGCCGCTGCATCAGGGCGAGGGTCGCCGTGTGGGTGGCCCTGTGGTCGATGCGGCCGAGGGCGCGGCGCGGCTGGCGGCCCATGAAGATGTTCTCGGCGATCGAAAGGTCGGGGAAGAGAGTGGGCTCCTGGTAGATCACGGCGATGCCCGCGTCGCGGGCGTCGGCCGGGCCGTGGAAGACCGTGGGCTCGCCGTCGAGGAGCACCTGACCGGAGTCCGGTCGGTGCACCCCTGCGAGGCTCTTGATCAGGGTCGACTTGCCCGCGCCGTTCTCCCCGGCGATTGCGTGCACCTCGCCTGGGAACAGCTCGAAAGACACGTCCCGCAGGGCGCGGACGGCGCCGAAGGACTTGGAAATGCCCTTCAAGGCGAGAACGGGGGCCGGACCCGTGTCGGACCGGTGGGTCATGGGGGCTCCTCGACGACGGCCGGTGGCTAGCGGTGAAGCTGCCTCAGTGCGTCGTGAAAGGTTTCAACTGGGTTGCCGGGACGTTAGGCATCACACGCATGTCACGTCAATGGGTTCCGGTCGAAATTCTTTCGATAGAAGTGGTCACAACAGGGTCACGGCGAACGATATTCAGCCCAGGGGTTGACAGTCCGGCGAGCCGCTCATAGTTTCCGGTACTGAATCGTTTCAGACATCGAAGCCGGTAGGAGCCCTGACGTGACCGAGCTCGCCGCGGTGAAGGCCGCCCTCAAGACCCAGGCCATCGAGACGCCGTCGTGGGCGTACGGAAACTCCGGAACACGCTTCAAGGTGTTCGCCCAACAGGGTGTTCCGCGCGATCCCTGGGAGAAGCTGGACGATGCCGGGAAGGTCCACGAGTTCACCGGCGTGGCCCCGACCGTCGCGCTGCACATCCCCTGGGACAAAGTCGAGGACTATGCGGCCCTCGCCAAGCACGCGCAGGAGCGTGGCGTGAAGCTGGGCGCCATCAACTCCAACACCTTCCAGGACGACGACTACAAGCTGGGCAGCGTCTGCCACCCGGACGCGGCGATCCGCCGCAAGGCCGTCGATCATCTGCTGGAGTGCGTCGACATCATGGACGCGACCGGGTCCCGGGACCTGAAGCTGTGGTTCGCGGACGGTACGAACTATCCGGGCCAGGACGACATCCGTGAGCGGCAGGACCGGCTGGCCGAGGCGCTCGCCGAGGTCTACGCGCGGCTCGGGGACGAGCAGCGGATGCTGCTGGAGTACAAGTTCTTCGAGCCGGCGTTCTACGCGACCGACGTGCCGGACTGGGGCACCGCCTACGCCCACTGCCTGAAGCTCGGGCCGAAGGCGCAGGTCGTGGTCGACACCGGGCACCACGCGCCGGGGACCAACATCGAGTTCATCGTGGCGACGCTGCTGCGCGAGGGGAAGCTCGGCGCGTTCGACTTCAACTCCCGGTTCTACGCCGACGACGACCTGATGGTGGGCTCCGCCGACCCGTTCCAGCTGTTCCGGATCATGTACGAGGTCGTGCGGGGCGGCGGGTTCACTCCCGAGGTCGCGTTCATGCTCGACCAGTGCCACAACATCGAGGCGAAGATCCCGGCGATCATCCGGTCGGTGATGAACGTGCAGGAGGCCACGGCCAAGGCGCTGCTGGTGGACCGGGACGCGTTGCGCTCCGCCCAGCAGGCCGGGGATGTGCTGGAGGCCAACGCCGTGCTGATGGACGCGTACAACACGGATGTCCGGCCGTTGCTGCGTGAGGTGCGCGAGGAGATGGGGTTGGACGCCGATCCCATGGGGGCGTACCGCCGGTCCGGGTGGGCCTCGAAGATCGTTGAGGAGCGGGTCGGTGGAGAACAGGCGGGTTGGGGGGCGTGACCGCTGCGCCGGGCTGAAGCCGATTGCCGTATTTCGTCTGCCACGTTCCGACGGATGCGGACTGCGGGCCGGTTCGTGGCTGGTCGCGCAGTTCCCCGCGCCCCTGAAGGGGCACTCCGCTCCCCCTCTCTGCACACGTCACCGTAAGGATTGATCGCACATGGCAACCCATTCCGAAGCCGCCGCTCTTCTCGCCCGGTCCCGTCGGCTCGGTGCCGATCCCCGCAACACCAACTACGCCGGTGGCAACACGTCCGCCAAGGGGACCGACACCGATCCCGTCACCGGGGGTGATGTGGAGCTGATGTGGGTGAAGGGGTCCGGCGGTGACCTCGGGACACTCACCGAGGCGGGGCTTGCCGTGCTGCGGCTCGACCGGATGCGGGCGCTCGTCGACGTGTACCCGGGCGTCGAGCGCGAGGACGAGATGGTGGCCGCGTTCGACTACTGCCTGCACGGCAAGGGTGGGGCGGCGCCGTCCATCGACACCGCCATGCACGGGCTGGTGGACGCCGCCCACGTCGATCACCTGCACCCCGACTCCGGGATCGCGCTCGCCTGCGCGGCCGACGGGGAGAAGCTGACCGCCGAGTGTTTCGGAGACAGCGTGGTGTGGGTGCCGTGGCGGCGGCCGGGGTTCCAGCTGGGGCTGGACATCGCGGCGGTCAAGCGGGAGAACCCGCAGGCCATCGGGTGTGTGCTGGGCGGACACGGGATCACCGCCTGGGGTGACACCGCCGAGGAGTGCGAGAAGAACTCGCTGCACATCATCCGTACGGCCGAGCAGTTCCTCGTCGAGCGCGGGAAGGCCGAGCCGTTCGGGCCCTCCGTCGAGGGGTACGCGGCGCTCGCCGCCCCGGAGCGCCGGGAGCGGGCCGCCGCCCTGGCGCCGCACATCCGGGCGATCGCCTCGCAGGACAAGCCGCAGGTCGGACACTTCACCGACGCGGAGGTCGTCCTCGACTTCCTGGCGAGCGCGGAGCATCCGCGGCTCGCCGCCCTGGGCACCTCGTGCCCCGACCACTTCCTGCGGACGAAGGTCCGGCCGCTCGTGCTGGACCTTCCGCCGGCCGCCGGTCTCGACACGGCGATCGCGCGGCTGAAGGAGCTGCACACCGAGTACCGGGAGGAGTACGCCGCCTACTACCAGCGGCACGCCGAGCCCGACTCCCCCGCGATGCGCGGCGCCGACCCGGCGATCGTGCTGATCCCGGGCGTGGGCATGTTCAGCTTCGGCAAGGACAAGCAGACCGCGCGGGTGGCCGGCGAGTTCTACGTCAACGCGATCAACGTGATGCGGGGCGCCGAAGCGGTGTCGACGTACGCGCCGATCGAGGAGTCGGAGAAGTTCCGCATCGAGTACTGGGCGCTGGAGGAGGCCAAGCTCCAGCGGATGCCCAGGGCGAAGCCGCTCGCGACGCGGGTGGCGCTCGTCACCGGTGCGGGGAGCGGGATCGGGAAGGCGATCGCCCATCGGCTGGTCGCCGAGGGCGCCTGTGTCGTCGTCGCCGATCTCAACGGCGAGAACGCCGCTTCCGTCGCCGAGGAGCTGGGCGGGGCCGACAAGGCCGTCGCCGTGACCGTCGACGTGACGGACGAGGAGCAGATCGGTGCGGCCTTCAAGGCCGCCGCGCTGGCCTTCGGCGGTGTCGACCTCGTCGTCAACAACGCGGGCATCTCGATCTCCAAGCCGCTGCTGGAGACGTCGGCCAGGGACTGGGATCTCCAGCACGACATCATGGCGCGCGGTTCCTTCCTCGTGTCGCGTGAGGCGGCCCGCGTGATGATCGCGCAGGGGCTGGGCGGCGACATCGTCTACATCGCCTCGAAGAACGCCGTGTTCGCCGGACCCAACAACATCGCCTACTCCGCCACCAAGGCCGACCAGGCGCACCAGGTGCGGCTGCTGGCCGCCGAGCTGGGTGAGCACGGCATCCGCGTCAACGGGGTCAACCCCGACGGTGTGGTGCGTGGCTCCGGGATCTTCGCGGCGGGCTGGGGCGCGCAGCGTGCGGCGACCTACGGGATCGAGGAGGAGAAGCTGGGCGAGTTCTACGCGCAGCGGACCATCCTCAAGCGTGAGGTGCTGCCGGACCACGTGGCGAACGCGGTGTTCGCGCTGACGGGCGGGGAGCTGACGCACACCACCGGTCTGCACGTCCCGGTCGACGCCGGCGTGGCCGCCGCCTTCCTCCGATGAGCACGCATGCGACGAGCGGGTCCGTGAAGTCGTACGCGGCGGTCGACCTCGGGGCGTCCAGTGGGCGTGTCATGGTCGGCCGCGCGGGGCGGGACTCGCTGGAGCTGGTCGAGGCCCACCGCTTCCCCAACCGCCCGGTGCGCACGCCCGAGGGGCTGCGCTGGGACGTGCTCGCGCTGTACGCGGGGGTCCTGGACGGGCTGAAGGCGGCCGGGCAGGTCGACTCCGTCGGGATCGACAGCTGGGCCGTCGACTACGGGCTGCTCGACGCCGACGGGGCCCTGCTGGGCAACCCGGTGCACTACCGGGACACCCGTACCGAGGGTGTCGCGGAGAAGGTATGGGCCACCGTGCCCGCCGCCGAGCTGTACGCGGCGACCGGGTTGCAGTACGCGCCCTTCAACACGCTGTACCAGCTGGTCGCCGCCCGGTCGTCCGCCCAGCTGGCGTACGCGAAGCGGCTGTTGCTCATCCCGGACCTGCTGACGTACTGGCTGACCGGTGAGCTGGGGACCGAGCTGACCAACGCCTCGACGACGCAGCTGATCGACCCCCGGACGCGCGACTGGTCGTACGACGTGGCGGCGCGGCTCGGGGTCGACCTGGACCTGTTCGGGCCGCTGCGACGGCCCGGGGATCCGGCGGGGCTGCTGCAGCGGCGGGTGCTGGAGGAGACCGGACTGACGGGACCGGTTCCGGTGACGACGGTCGGGTCGCACGACACGGCGTCGGCGGTGGCGGCCGTCCCGGCCACCGGTGAGCGTTTCGCGTACATCTGCACCGGCACCTGGTCGCTGGCCGGCCTGGAGCTGGAGGCTCCGGTGCTGACCGAGGCGAGCCGGGCGGCCAACTTCACCAATGAGCTGGGGCTCGACGGCACGGTCCGCTACCTCCGGAACATCATGGGGCTGTGGCTGCTGCAGGAGTGCGTACGGGAGTGGGGGGACCCGGATCTCGGGGAACTGCTGCGGGCCGCGGCGGAGGTGCCCGCGCTGCGGTCGGTCGTGGACGCCGGGGACTCGGCGTTCCTCGCGCCCGGCCGGATGCCGGAGCGGATCGCGCGGGCGTGCCGGGAGTCGGGACAGCCCGTTCCACAGACGCCCGCCGAGGTCACCCGGTGCATCCTCGACTCGCTGGCCCTCGCCCACCGGCGGGCCGTGGCCGAGGCCCAGGCACTGGCCGACCACCCCGTGGACGTCGTCCACATCGTGGGTGGCGGCACCCGCAACGCCCTGCTCTGCCAGCTCACCGCCGACGCCTGCGGGCTGCCGGTGGTGGCGGGACCGGCGGAGGCGGCGGCCCTGGGCAACGTCCTCGTCCAGGCCCGCACCCACGGCCTGGTGGGCGACCGTGCCTCGATACGGCGGCTCCTCGCCCGCACCCAGCCGCTGGTGCGGTACGAGCCGCAGGGCGACCCTGCGGCCTGGCGCGCGGCGGAGGCCCGGCTCACCGCACGGTGAGCGCGACGTCCTCGGGCGGGGGCTTCCCCCCGTCGGCCGGCGCGGGTCCTTTCCTCTCGCCGGCCGACGCGCGGGTTCGCCCGTGAAAGCCGATCGGCGGGGGGCTCTCGCCCTTCTCGTACTCACCCCGTACTCTGCACTCATCCGATGATCGACCCCCAAGGAGCCGCGATGCGTGTCGCCTTGTTCCTGACCTGTGTCAACGACACGCTCTATCCGGACACCGGCCGGGCCATGGTGAAACTGCTGACCAGGCTGGGTGTGGACGTCGACTTCCCGATGGGTCAGACCTGCTGCGGGCAGGCGCACTACAACACCGGGTACCGACACGAGGCCGAGCCGCTGGCCCGGAAGTTCTCCGATGTATTCCGGGACTACGAGGCGATCGTGACTCCGTCCGGCTCGTGTGGGGCGATGGTGCGGGAGCTGTATCCGCGGATGGGTGAGCGAGCGCGGGCGGAGGGGCGCGGGGACACCCTGGCGCGGACGCTGGCGCCGGTCGTGCCGAAGACGTACGAGCTGACCGAGTTCCTGGTGGACGTGCTGGGCGTGACCGACGTCGGCGCGTACTACCCGCACAAGGTGACGTACCACCCGACCTGCCACGGGCTGCGGAGCCTCGGCCTCGCCGAGCGGCCGCACCGGCTGCTCCGGGCCGTGAAGGGGCTGGAGCTGGTGGAGCTGCCGGGCGCCGACGAGTGCTGTGGCTTCGGCGGCACGTTCGCCGTGAAGAACTCCGATGTCTCGGCGGCCATGGGCACGGACAAGGTGCGCAACGCCGAGTCGACGGGCGCCGAGGTGCTGTGCGCGGCCGACAACTCGTGCCTGATGCACATCGGCGGCACGATGACCCGGCTGCGCACGGCCGTACGGCCGGTCCACATCGCGGAGATCCTGGCGAGCACGGAAGAGGAGCCCCTCGTATGAGCGGGACGTATCTCGGTATGCCGGCCTTCCCGAAGGCCGCGCACGAAGCCGTGCACAACACGACCCTGCGCGGCAATCTGCGCCACGCCACGCACACCATCCGCGCCAAACGCGCGGCCGCGGTCGCGGAGATGTCCGACTGGGCCGCGCTGCGCGAGGCCGGCAAGCAGATCAAGGACCACACGCTCCGTCATCTCGACCGGTATCTCGTGCAGTTGGAGGAGGCGGTCGCGGCCGCGGGCGGCACGGTCCACTGGGCCGCCGACGCGGACGAGGCCAACCGGATCGTCACGTATCTCGTCAAGGCGACCGGGGAGAGCGAGGTCGTCAAGGTCAAGTCGATGGCCACGCAGGAGATCGGGCTGAACGAGGCGCTGGAGGCCGAGGGGATCAACGCCTACGAGACCGACCTCGCCGAACTCATCGTGCAGTTGGGCAAGGACCGGCCCTCGCACATCCTCGTCCCGGCGATCCACCGCAACCGGGGCGAGATCCGTGACATCTTCGCGCGCGAGATGAGCGAGTGGGGCCGCCCGGCCCCCGAAGGCCTCACCGACTCGCCCGCCGAGCTGGCGGACGCCGCGCGGCTGCATCTGCGGGAGAAGTTCCTGCGCGCCAAGGTCGGTGTCTCCGGCGCCAACTTCATGGTCGCCGAGACCGGCACGCTGGTGGTCGTGGAGTCCGAGGGCAACGGCCGGATGTGCCTCACCCTGCCCGAGACCCTGATCTCCGTCGTCGGCATCGAGAAGATCGTCCCGACCTGGCAGGACCTGGAGGTGTTCCTGCAGACCCTCCCCCGCTCCTCCACGGCCGAGCGGATGAACCCGTACACCTCCACCTGGACCGGCACCACCGACGAGGACGGCCCGCAGGCCTTCCACCTCGTCCTCATCGACAACGGCCGCACCGACACCCTCGCCGACGAGGTGGGCCGCCAGGCCCTGCGCTGCATCCGCTGCTCGGCCTGCCTCAACGTCTGCCCGGTGTACGAGCGGGCGGGCGGCCACGCGTACGGCTCGGTCTACCCGGGGCCGATCGGCGCCATCCTGAGCCCCCAGCTCCGGGGCACGGGAAGCGAGATCGACGCCTCCCTGCCGTACGCCTCCTCGCTGTGCGGCGCCTGCTACGAGGTGTGCCCGGTCGCCATCGACATCCCGGAGGTGCTGGTGCATCTGCGGGAGCGGGTCGCGCAGGGCGGCCCGGTGACGGAACAGGGCAACAAGGTCGTCCTCAAGCCCGCGAAGGGGCACGCCGCCGAGCGGGCGGCGATGCGCGCGGCCCGCTGGGCGTTCAGCCACCCCGGCGCGCTGCGCACCGGGCAGCGGCTCGCGTCCCGCACCCGCCGCTTCCATCCCCGTACGCTGCCGGGCCCCGGCAGGGCGTGGAGTGCCAGCCGCGATCTTCCCGCGCTGCCCGCCGAGCCGTTCCGGGACTGGTGGCAGCGTACGAACGGCGGAAAGGACACGGGCAAGTGAGCAGCAGGGATCTGATTCTGGGCCGGGTGCGGCGCGCCCTCGCCGACGTCCCCCGGGACGCCACGCCGTACGAGCAGGCGGTCGAACGGGGTTATCTCCGGGAGCACGGAGCGCTGGGCATCGAGGAGACGGTGGAGCTGCTGGCGGAGAACCTGGCGGACTACCGGGCGATCGTGCACCGCACGGACGCGGACGGGCTCGCCGGGGTCGTCGCGGGGCTGTTGCGCGAACACGGCTCGAAGTCGGTGCTGGCTCCCCCGGGGCTGCGCGAGGAGTGGCTGTCGGCGACCGACGCGACGCGGGTGCCGGACCGGCGGGAGAGCACCGCGGACGAGCTGGACCGGGTCGACAGCGTCGTCACGGCCTGCGCCCTCGCCATCGCCGAGACCGGCACGATCGTCCTCGACGGCTCCCCCGACCAGGGCCGCCGCCGGATCACCCTCGTACCCGACCACCACATCTGCGTCGTCCGCGTACCGGAACAGGTCGTGTCGTCGGTCCCGCAGGCGCTCGAACGCCTCGATCCGGCCCGCCCGTTGACCTGGATCTCAGGGCCGTCCGCCACCAGCGACATCGAGCTGGACCGGGTGGAGGGGGTGCACGGCCCGCGCACCCTGGAGGTGGTGCTGGTGACCGGGAGCGGCGGCGACTAGTCAGGCGACGGGTGCCCGCGTGGGAGCCGGGACCGGGACTGTGGGGCGGACCGGGCGGGTGACGAAGAGCCAGACGCACAGGCCCACGGCCGCGAGAAATCCGCAGAGCAGGACGGTGACCACGGCACCGATGGGTACAGAGCAGCCCGTGCCGGCGAGCCCCATCGTCGTCACGACGCTCAGCAGACACACGGTCACGATCGACAGTCCGCTCACCGCGATCGCCCGGGTGGCCCCGCCACCGGTCACCCGGATCCCGTCCAGACCGGGACGGCCGTACGCCGCATAGCCGAGGACGGACACGGCGAGCACCGAGGACAGCAGCAGGACGATCAGGACGCCCAGCCAGCCGGGGGCCCGCCCCCCGTTGTACGCCTTGCCGTAGGCGTACGCGCCGTCGCACAGGAGCGCGAAAATCGGCAGGGGCACGCACTGTCCGAGCAGGCGCCGTGCGTAGTGGACGGGGTCGTAGGGCAGCACACCTTCGATGAGCAGGACGGTGGCGAAGATGAGCAGCGCTCCGGCGACGGAGAAACCGACGCCGGCCACGACGTGCTGGAACAGCGCTCGGCCGGGGTTGTCTCCGTCGGCCGCGACGACGCAGTAGGTGAGCGAGCTCATGACCAGCCCGAGCAGGGCCGCGAGTAGCGGGGGAAGGGCTTGGCCGAGCGCTTCCTCCCTGCGACCAGTCGGTGCGGCGTCGCCGAGAAAGTGGGAGATGACGATGAACACGGCCGCGAGCGCGAATCCGGCCAGCACTCCGGAGAGTTGCGAGTAGAGCTCGGCGACCGTCTGGACATCGAGGGTCGGGGGGCGGCACGGCATCGGCGGCTCCAGGGTAGGCGTCGATACGCAGCATGCTCACGGGTGGGCCCCGCACCGAGAGGTTCGCGGATTTCCGGCGCGGGCGAGAGGTAGGTGCGGTAGGGCGGTGGCCGGCACCGTGTCGTCGGCATATCCGCTTTGCCGAGGCAGGGTGTTGTCCTTCGCCGTCCCAGCTTGCCTTGGGCTGCACGGCACGGCATGAGGAAACTCAGCGATCGCTTCGAACCTCACCAGGACCCTGCCGTGGGCGGTTGTCCACTGGGCCTCGGGTGGGGAAGTGCGCGAGGAACACCTCGGCCTCTGTGGAACGCTGGGGGCCTTCGACGGTAGCCACGGCCTGTTCGGCGGCCTTGATACCAGCGGTTTCGCTGTTCACGCAGATCGCTCCTTGACCTCAAGCAAGCTTGAGGTCAAGGCCACCGCCGAGATCGCCAGGGCAGGTCCTACCAGGCATGGTCCAGTTGGTCGACCAAGCCGGCCAGGTCGTCGGCGTGCAGGTCGAACCCGTCCGAGTGGGTGGGCGGGTCGCCGACGGGGCGGGCGACGTAGGCGGTGCGCAGGCCGAGGCCCTGCGCTCCGCGCAGGTCCCAGGCGTGGGCGGCGACCATCAGCAGCCGCTCCGGCGGGCGTCCGGAGACGGTGACAGCCAACTGATAGACGGCCGGGTCCGGTTTGTAGGTCCGGGCGTCTTCGGCGGACAGGGCCTGGTGCCAGCGCAGGCCGGCGTGGGCGTTGAGCCCCAGCAGAGCCGTCCGACTCGCGTTGGAGAGTCCGATCAGCGGGAACCGTTCGGCGAGTCGGGCGAGCCCTGCCACGGTGTCGGGCCACGGCGGGAGCCTGCGACCTGACAGGGACAACGCCGCCACGGCGGTCGGGTCGTCCACTCCGGCGGCATCAGCGACGAGCCGGGCGGCTTCCAGGTCGAGGACGTCGCTGGTGAGGTAGGGCCGAACGCCGTCGAGGATGCGACGTTGCTCGCGGTCGATGTGCTGCTGCCACAGCGACAAGAGCCGCTCGATACCGGGGCCGTCGAGCGATGGGTCGAGTTGACGGATGCCGGCACGGATACCGGCGGGTTCGTCTACGAGCGTGCCGAGCACGTCGAACACGACAGCATCGATCTCTGGCTCTGGCATGGGAGAGGTCTCCTGGACGAAGCAGGGGCGTAGGAGCGGCTGTCAGCCAAACGCAGCGGGAGGCCACCCGGATTCCCGAACCCGCACGGCCTGTGCTGTCGGCAACGGCATCGACATCGCCGACCACCGCTCCCCAAGCCGCAACGCACGACCGGCGCACCATCTCCGGCTCGGCCCCGGAGCGAGCTACCGGCAGCTCAGATGACGAGGCGTGGCCTTGTCCATGCTCTGTCGAGGCCGTGATCAGGCTCCAGAGGCCCGGAAAGATCATGAAGGCTCGCAACTCGCCGAGAAGCACGGCACGCCGCCCCGGACGCCCGACGAGACGCTCCCGATGGCCGAGGCCGACATCCTGCACAGGCGGGTGTACTTCGAAGAGCCCGACCTGACGCCTCCTCCGGCCGGGCGGGCCAGCGGGAGTGGGCCGCCAACCGGTGGCCGTCGATCGCCTGACTGTTTCGCCCACGACAACGCAGCCGTGCCCGCGTACCCGCGTCAGCCCGTAACCACTTGGGCCTCCCCGACGTGGCATCGCGGCCGGGAAGCCCGCGGGCCGCGGTCGGCCGGATCTCGACGGTGGGCGGTCGTTCCGGTGGCTGTGTGCTGATCACGTACGTGGCGATCTTGCTAGGTTGGTGGCGTCTGCATGCGCCAACACGGGGAGCTTCCATGCCACTTGACCGTCCGGTGATCAACAGCGGTGTTCCGCACTCGGCCCGGATCTGGAACTACTGGCTCGGGGGCAAGGACTGCTACGAGATCGACCGGCAGGTCGGGGACGAGATCCGCGGGGTGAACCCCCAGATCGTCGACATCGCCCGCGCCCAGCGGGCGTTCCTGCGCAGAACGGTCACTCACCTGACCGAGGAGGCCGGCTTACGCCAGTTCCTCGACATCGGCACCGGGCTGCCCACCGCGGACAACACCCACGAGGTCGCCCAGCGCACGGCCCGGGACGCCCGGATCGTCTACGTCGACCACGACCCGACCGTGCTCGCCCACGCCAACGCCCTGCTCACCAGCACCTCCGAGGGCGCCACCGCCTTCGTCGCGGCCGACCTGCGCGACCCGGACACCATCCTCGAACGCGCGGCCGACACCCTCGACCTCACCAGCCCGGTCGCCCTCATGCTGCTCGGCATCACCGCCCATGTGCCCGACGAGAGCGTGTACGGGATCGTCACCCGGCTCCTCGACGCCCTGCCCTCCGGCAGCCACCTCGTGCTCGGCGACAGCACGGAGGTGTACCGGCCGGAAGCGATGCGGAAGATGGTCGAGCACTGGAACGAGACGAGTGACAACCCACGCGTCAACCGCTCCCCCGAGCAGCTCACCCGCTTCTTCGACGGGCTGGAACCGCTGGAACCCGGGGTCGTGTCCGTGGCCCGGTGGCGGGCCGAGCGGGGCGGCTCCGACGAGCCGTGGGAAGTGGACTGCTTCGGCGGGGTCGGCCGCAAGCCGTGAGCGTCGCGGCACGGCGACGACGGCACGGGGACCACGGCCCACTCTTGGCCAAGGCTTCGGCGGCCACCCTCAGGTCCGACACCGGTCCCGGGTCCCGCGTACGCGCCCTCGCCATCGTCGTCGGCACGGAGTGCGGCGGACAGGTGGCGCGTGGCCACGACGGCGGCCCGAACGATCCGTCCGGAGACATGGGCGCAGCGCGCCGCGGTCCCGGTTGACCCGGAAGGAGGCGCCGAGCAGCGCCCTGCCGACGGCCGCGCCGAGGGCCACCACGATCTGCCGGGCGACCCCACGTCCCGGCGCCCGCCCCCTCCGGCCCGCCGATCTCGGCCGTCGGTCTCTCGGCACCTGAAGCCGCCATGGTCGTTGTTCCCGACGTGAGTGCCACGGGCCGCACCCGACCCTCGCCGACGGTCACGAACGGTGGCCGGGGCGGCACAGCAAACCTGGATAGTTCGTTTTCTTGAACTGTTCGTGTTTATGAGGGTAGGTTGGTCGCCATGACCGCATCCCAGCCTCCGAACACCGCCGAGGAGCTGCGCGGTGCCGGCCTGCGCGTGACGGCCGCGCGCGTGGCGCTGCTGGAAACCGTCCGGGACGGAGACCACCTCGGCGTCGAAGCGATCGCCTCCGGAGTACGCGACCGCGTGGGCCACATATCGCTCCAGGCCGTGTACGAGGCTCTGAACGCGCTCACCGGCGTCGGGCTCGTACGCCGCCTCGAACCACCCGGCAGCCCCGCCCTGTACGAGGGCCGTGTCGGGGACAACCACCACCACCTCGTGTGCCGCTCGTGCGCTGCCGTGGTCGACGTCGACTGCGCGGTCGGGCACGCACCGTGCCTGACCGCCTCCGACGACCGCGGCTTCGCCGTCGACGAAGCCGAGGTCATCTACTGGGGCCTGTGCCCCCGGTGTTCCCAAGCCAAAGCCAGCCTTTCAGCACCGTGATCCACCCCCCGTTTTCGGAAGGACTCCCCCGATGACTGAGAACCACGACGCAATCGTCACAGACCCCAAGCCCGAGGAGACGGGAGGCTGCCCGGTCGCCCACGGGCGCGCCGCGCACCCGACCCAGGGGGGCGGGAACCGTCAGTGGTGGCCGGAGCGGCTCAACCTGAAGATCCTCGCCAAGGACCCCGTCGTGGCGAACCCTCTGGGTGAGACCTTCGACTACGCCGAGGCGTTCAAGAACCTCGACCTCGCCGCCGTGAAACAGGACATCGCCGAGGTACTGACCACCTCGCAGGACTGGTGGCCGGCCGACTTCGGCAACTACGGCCCGCTGATGATCCGTATGGCCTGGCACAGCGCCGGTACCTACCGCATCAGCGACGGCCGCGGCGGTGGCGGTCGCGGTCAGCAGCGCTTCGCGCCGCTGAACAGCTGGCCGGACAACGGCAACCTCGACAAGGCCCGCCGTCTGCTGTGGCCGGTCAAGAAGAAGTACGGCCAGTCCATCTCCTGGGCCGACCTCATGATCCTCACCGGCAACGTCGCCCTGGAGCAGATGGGCTTCGAGACCTTCGGTTTCGGCGGCGGCCGCGCCGACGTCTGGGAGGCCGACGAGGACGTGTACTGGGGTCCCGAGACCACCTGGCTGGACGACCAGCGCTACACCGGCGACCGCGAGCTGGAGAACCCGCTCGGCGCCGTCCAGATGGGTCTGATCTACGTCAACCCGGAGGGCCCCAACGGCAACCCGGACCCGATCGCCGCGGCCCGCGACATCCGTGAGACGTTCCGCCGCATGGCGATGAACGACGAGGAGACCGTCGCCCTCATCGCCGGTGGCCACACCTTCGGCAAGACCCACGGCGCCGGCCCCGCGGACAACGTGGGCGACGACCCCGAGGCCGCCTCCATGGAGGAGCAGGGCCTCGGCTGGAAGTCCACCCACGGCACCGGCAAGGGCGGCGACGCCATCACCTCCGGCCTGGAGGTGACGTGGACGGAGACGCCCACGCAGTGGAGCAACAACTTCTTCAAGAACCTCTTCGAGTACGAGTACGAGCTCACCCAGAGCCCGGCCGGCGCGAACCAGTGGGTGGCGAAGAACGCCGAGGCGATCATCCCCGACGCCCACGACGCGTCGAAGACGAAGCTCCCGACGATGCTCACCACCGACCTGTCGCTCCGCTTCGACCCGATCTACGCGGAGATCTCGCGTCGCTTCTACGAGAACCCCGAGCAGTTCGCGGACGCCTTCGCCCGCGCCTGGTTCAAGCTGACCCACCGTGACATGGGCCCGAAGTCGCTGTACCTCGGTTCCGAGGTCCCGGCGGAGACGCTGATCTGGCAGGACCCGCTGCCGGAGGCCGAGGGCGCGGTCATCGACGCCGCCGACATCGCGGCGCTCAAGGCCAAGCTCCTCGCCTCGGGTCTGACCGTCTCGCAGCTGGTGTCCACCGCGTGGGCGTCGGCCTCCACCTTCCGTGCCAGCGACAAGCGCGGCGGCGCCAACGGTGCCCGTATCCGCCTGGAGCCCCAGCGCGGCTGGGAGGTCAACAACCCGGACGACCTGCGTCACGTCCTGAGCGTCCTGGAGGGCGTCCGGTCGGAGTTCAACACCGGCGCCAAGAAGGTCTCCCTGGCCGACCTGATCGTCCTCGGCGGTGCCGCCGCGGTCGAGAAGGCCGCCAAGGACGCCGGGCACGACGTCGTGGTTCCGTTCACCCCGGGCCGCGTGGACGCGACCGAGGAGCACACGGACGCGGAGTCGTTCGCCGCGCTGGAGCCGACGGCCGACGGGTTCCGCAACTACCAGGGCAAGGGCAACCGCCTCCCCGCGGAGTACCTGCTGCTCGACAAGGCGAACCTGCTCTCCCTGAGCGCCCCCGAGCTGACGGTCCTCGTCGGTGGCCTGCGGGCCCTGGGCGCCAACCACGCCCAGTCCACGCACGGCGTCCTCACCGAGACCCCGGGCGTGCTCACCAACGACTTCTTCGTCAACCTGCTCGACCTGGGTACGGCCTGGAAGTCCACGTCCGCGGACCAGACCCTCTTCGAGGGCCGGGACGCGGACACCGGCGAGGTCAAGTGGACCGGCACCCGTGCCGACCTCGTCTTCGGCTCGAACTCCGAGCTGCGTGCCCTCGCCGAGGTCTACGCGAGCGACGACGCCAAGGAGAAGTTCGTGAAGGACTTCGTCGCGGCGTGGGCCAAGGTCTCCGACCTGGACCGCTTCGACCTGGTCTGATCGTCCCGAACACAGCGTCCGGGCCGGCCCTTCGCGGGGCCGGCCCGGACGTTTTTCGTGCACGCCGACTTCGTGCCCTTCCCCTACGGCCAGTGCCGCGGCAGGACGGCCGCCGCGGCTCCGACCCCGGTCACCCCGCGGGGCGGGCGTCCTCCGGGGCCCCGATCCAGCGGCTCGCCTCGACGTCGGCGGAGGTGTCCCGCAGCAGGGTGGGGGCGATGACCAGCTCCTCGACGACCGTCCGCTGCGGGAGCGTGGCGCACAGCAGTACGGCCCGTGCCACGTCCTCGGGCTGCACCATGGCCGCCCGCTGCTCCTCGCTCGGCGGGGCGGCACGGCTGTCCAGGATCGGGGTGTTGACCTCGCCGGGGAGGATGCGGGTGGCGCGGACGAGGTCGTTGCGGAAGGTGTTGTGCAGATAGGTCATGAAGTTGCGCACGCCCGCCTTCGCCGCGCCGTAGGGGGCTCCGCCGAGGAGGGTGGGCCGGATCGCGGCGAGCGAGGAGATGGTGATGATCGAGCCGCCGCCGCGCTCCAGCATGTCCGGGAGGACGGCCCGGGTGAGCAGATAGACCGCGGTGAGGTTGACGCCCATGACGGCGTTCCACTCGTCCTCGCCGATCCAGCGGACGTCGACGACCCTGCTGGCACCGCCCGCGTTGTTGACGAGGATGTCGACGGGCCCGGCGGCATCCCGGGTCCAGTCGACCAACTCCCGTACCTCCTCGGCGTTCTCGACATGCGTGGAGTGGGTGAGCGCCGTGCCTCCGGCGTCCTCGATGACGACGGCGACCTCGTCGAGGATGTGCTGCCGGCGTCCGACGAGGACCACCGTCGCGCCCTCCTGCGCGAGCATCAGCGCCGTCTCCCGGCCGATGCCGGTGCCGGCCCCGGTGACCAGCGCGGTCCTTCCGTCGAGCTGTCCCGTCCGCTGTCGCTGTCCGTCGCGGTTGCCCATACCCGTCCGCCCTCCCGGCCGGGGGCGCGCCCACGCGCCCTCAGGAGTGAGCATCCCCTGCCCCGGGGCCCGTGGGGAGGGTGCGTCAGCGGGCGGGCAGCCGGACGCCCAGCTCGGCCGCCGCCGACCGCAGCAGCGGGACCATGGCGACGAGGTCGTCCATGCTGCGGCGGAAGGCGGGCGCCGCGGTGGACAGGGCGGCGAAGACGGTGCCGTCGGGGCGCAGGATCGGGACCGCCACGGCGCGCAGGCCCGCGTGGTGCTCCTCGTCGGCCGTGGCGTAGCCGAGTTCGGCGGCGCGGGCCACGTGGGTGCGCAGGACGCCGCGGTCGGTGATGCTGTTCGGTCCGTGCGGGGTCAGCTCGACGCGGCCCAGCAGGTCGGCGCGTACGTCGTCGGGGGCGAAGGCCAGCAGGACCTTGCCCATCGAGGTGCAGTGCAGCGGCCCGTGGCGGCCCGGCTCGCTGCGGACGCCGACCGGCAGAGGGCCGTCCACGTAGTGCACGTACAGGTGCCGGGTGCCGTCGAGCACGGACATCAGGGTGGCTTCCTCGGTCTGCCGCGTCACGCGCTGCATCACGGGGAGTGCGGTACCGGCGAATCCGTACACCTGGCCCGCCCGCTGGCCGAGCTGGAAGAGCTTGAGGCCCGGTTTGTAGCGCTTGCCGTCGGCCTCGAAGTCCACCAGGCCCTCGCGGCAGAGGGAGTTGACCAGCCGGTGGGCCGTGCTGACGGGGACGCCGCTGGCGCGGGCCAGTTCGGACAGGGTGATGCCGTGCGGGTGCTCGCCCACCAGGACGAGCAGCCGGATCGCCCGTCCGACCACATCCGCCGGTACCTCGCTGCTGCTCACAGCGGCAAATTACCACTGGCCGGAAAGCCTTCCCACTCAGCGGTGTCGCCCAGCGGCCAGCCCGGCTCGGCGCGTCACCCGGTGGTTGACATCGGCACCCTGCCACGCCGACGATGTTTTCCATTGAGCAGACAACGTTTCCATTCAGTGGGAAAAGTAGTCAGGGAGTCGTGTCCGACGCAGCACGTGCTCATCACCCGGCCCGCTTCACACCGAGCCACACCTGAGAGGTCCTCGTGAGCCACCCCCTTTTCGACGTCACCGCCAAGGTCGCCCTGGTCACCGGGTCGAGCCGCGGCATCGGCCGGGCGCTGGCAGCCGGGCTCCTGGAGGCCGGCTGCACGGTCGTCCTCAACGGCCGGGACACCGTCGCCCTGGAGAGCGCCCGCAAGGAGTTGGCCGAGACCTTCGGGACGTCGGTCCTCGCGGAGGCTTTCGACGTCACCGACTCCGCCGCGGTCGCCGCCGCCGTCGCCCGGATCGAGGACCGGGCCGGACCGATCGACATCCTCGTCAACAACACCGGGGCCCAACGCCGGGCTCCTTTCCTCGACTTCACCGACGAGGACTGGCACGGCCTGCTCGACACCAACCTCACCAGCGCCTTCCTCGTGGGACGTGAGGTCGCCCGCCGTATGGTTCCCCGGGGCCACGGCAAGATCATCAACATCTGCTCGCTGCAGAGCGAGGCGGTACGTCCGGGCATCGCTCCCTACGCGGCGACCAAGGGCGGACTGAAGATGCTCACCAAGGGCATGTGCGCCGACCTCGGGCCGCACGGCATCCAGGTCAACGGCATCGGCCCCGGCTACTTCGACACCGAACTGACCTCCGCGCTGGTCGCGGACGAGGAGTTCAGCGCCTGGGTGCGGGGGCGCACTCCCGCCGGCCGCTGGGGCAAGGTGGAGGACCTGGTCGGTGCCCTGCTCTTCCTCTCCTCCCCCGCCTCCGACTTCGTCAACGGGCAGCTGTTGTACGTCGACGGCGGCATGCTGTCTGTCCTGTGACCCGGCCGACCTCCCAAGGAGCCCCCATGCACGCGTGTGTTGTCCACGGAGCCGGCGACCTCCGGGTCGAGGAGCGGCCGTACGACGGTCCCGCGGCCGGTGAGATCGCGGTCGCCGTCGCCCTCGGCGGGATCTGCGGTTCCGATCTGCACTACTACCACCGGGGCCGGGTGGGCGACTTCGCAGTGAGCGAGCCCATGGTGCTCGGCCACGAGGTGGTGGGCCATGTCGCCACGCTCGGGCCCGGGGTCGAGGGGCCGGCCGCTCCGGCGGTGGGCACGGCCGTCGCGATCCATCCGGCCACACCCTGCGGGGTCTGTCCCGAGTGCGCGCGCGGCACGCGCAACATCTGCCCGCACACCCGCTATCTGGGCAGCGCGGCCCACACTCCGCACGTGCAGGGCGGGTTCGCCCAGGTCATCGCCGTGCCCGCCGGTCAGGTCCGGGAGCTGCCGCCCGGACTCGACCTGCGCCGTGCTGTGCTCGCCGAGCCGCTGGCGGTGGCGCTGCACGCCGTGCGCCGGGCGGGTGAGGTGAAGGGCAAGCGGGTGCTGGTCACCGGCGCCGGTCCGATCGGCTGTCTGGTCGTCGCGGTGCTGCGGCACGCGGGCGCCGCCGAGGTCGTCGTCAGCGACCTCCACGAGGAGCCGCTGCGGATCGCCGGTGAGGTGGGCGCCACCGCCACCGCCCGGGCGGACCGCCCCGCCGATCCCGCCTGGGCCGGTGTCTTCGACATCGCCGTCGAGGCGTCCGGGGCACCGGCCGGACTGCGGAGCTGTGTGGAGCGGGTACGGCGTGGCGGAACCGTGGTCATGCTCGGGCTGCTGCCGCCCGGGGAGATCGGGCTGCTCGGCAATGTCGCGGTCACCCGTGAGCTGGAACTGCGCGGGTCCTTCCGCTTCGACACCGAGTTCGACGAGGCCCTGTCCCTGTTGGCCCAGGGCCTCCCTGTCGACCCGGTCGTCACGCACACCTTCCCGTTGGAGCGGTCCGTCGCCGCGTTCGACACGGCTCAGGACCGCACGGTCGCCTCCAAGGTGCTGCTGGACCTGTCCGGAGAGGCCTGAGGGGCGTCGGACCCTGGTGAAGGTCCGCCTTCCACAGGTGGCACGGACACCACTCGCTGTCGTACGCCGGGACACGGAGCCCTGCGTGGCGACCCGTTCCCCGGGGAGCCGTCGTGGGTCAGCGGTATCAGCGGTAGAGGGCGGGGCGTTCGACGAGTTCGATCTCGACGCGGATGCCCTCGGTCCGGGCACGGACGCCCGCCTCGGAGATCACGGCGACGGCGTACCCGTCCCAGGTGCTGGGTCCGGTGACCTCGCCGCGGCGGGTGGCGTCGGCCCATGCCTGGACCTGGCGGTCGTAGGCGTCCTCGAAGCGCTCGAGGTAGCTCGGGGTGACCGTGCCGCCCCAGCGTCCGCCCGCGTTGACGAGCATGTCGTGTCCGTCGCCGATGCGGGCCGTGCCGTTCTCGCAGACGGCCTCGGCCTGGACCTGGTAGCCGTAGCGGGCGGTGAGGAAGATCTCGACGTCGACGACGGCGCCGCCGTCGGTCTCGAAGACGACGAACTGCGGGTCGCTCAGGCCCTGGGGGGCGTGCGCGGACGGCCGGGGCCGCAGCACGGTGACGGCGGTGATCTCCTGGCCGAGCAGCCAGCGGGTGACGTCCATCTCGTGGGCGACGGAGTCGTTGATCGCCATGGCGTCGGTGAATCCGGGCGGGGCCTCGGCGTTGCGGTGCCGGTTGTGCAGCAGCAACGGCCTGCCCAGCTCTCCGCTGTCCAGCAGGGACTTGAGCTTGACGTACTCACGGTCGTAGCGGCGCATGAACCCCACCTGCACCCTGCGGTGCCCCAGCCGCTGTTCCGCCTCCAGCAGTCGCAGCGCGGAGGCGGAGTCCGGGGTGAGGGGCTTCTCGCACAGGACGGGCAGGTCGTGCTCGAAGGCGGTGAGCAGAGCCGCCTCGTGGGCGGGGCCCGGGGAGGCGACGAGGACGGCGTCGACGCCCGGTGCGGCCAGCGCCTCGGCGGCGTCGGCATAGGCCACGCATCCCTCGACGCCGGCGGCGATCGCCTTGGCACGGTCGGTGTCGAGGTCGGTGACGGCGGCCACGTGGGCGCCGCTGATCACCTCGGTGAGCCGGCGCACGTGATCGGCGCCCATCCGGCCGGTGCCGATGACGGCGACACCGAGTGAGGCCTGCTGGGACATGACGTTCCTCCCTTTGCTGGGGACCGCGGGCGCGCCGGTCAGCGGGGCCCTTCGCCGCGAAGCCGGCGACTTCTGGTGACCTTGGTGACCTCGACGATCTCGACGATCTCGACGATCCAAGCGACCTCAACGATCTCGCCCTTGTCGACGAAGGGCGGGGCCGGTGAGGACCGGCCGCTCGCCGCCGCCCGTGTAGGTGCCGTTGCTTTGTAGAGCCACAGCGAGTCGACTGACAGGTAGCAAGTAGCCCTGCCGATGCGACTGCCGGTCGACGACGAACTCGATGTCGCCCTTCACGGTGGCACCCTCCAGTTCCTGGTGGAGATCGAACGTGACCACCTTCACCTTGCTGCCCGCGTCGCCCGCCGACCGCACGGCGGTCGGCACGAACGGGGCGCGACCGGGCCCGTCCCCTCCCGGGCAGGACGACCGAGGCGCACGGCGTCGCAACCGCCCGTGCCCTCCTCGCCGCCGCCCCGCCCCACCGCCGTCCTCGCCTTCGATTCCCCCGCGCGACCAGGGTGCTTGACACATTTCTGCGGGCCCGGGTGCACGTGCTCTCCCGCCGCGCCTCCTGCCTCGCAGCACCCCGCGGCACCGCACGGCTCGTCATGAACCGCGGCCTCGGCGGAATTCCGTTTTCCCTCGTGACGGTCACCGGTTAGGCTCCCCCGGCGCGCGTGAGGCATGTGCACATCAAGATGGGGGCACGGGGGACATGGTCGACGATTTCGCCGATTCCGGAACGCATTCCGGAGCAGCTTCAGGAGCGGCTTCCGGAGCGGCTTCCGGAGCGGCTTCCGGACCGGATTCGGGAGCGGCTTCCGGACCGGATTCGGGAGCGGCTTCCGGAGGGGATTTCGGGGGCGATCCCCGATCCGGCTCCAGGAAGGAAATGAGCACGGGGGCCCAGGTGTTCTCGGCGGTGGCTACCGTCGGGGTGCTTCTGGGAGGTATGTGGTTGCTGGGGGACCTCCTCGGCCAGACGCCCGGAACCGTGGGACCGGCCGTCTGCTCCTCCTCGGACGACGCCTCGCCGGCGCCGCGGGGCAAGGTCTCCGGTGCGCAGCTCTGCACCGCGCTGAACCGCTCCGACCTGCCCGGACTCCTCGGCACGCCGACCGAGCAGGCGGTGAGCGCGTCGGGCGGTGAGAGCGAGTCCAGCTGGGCCAGCAGCGGCACCAAGACCGTCACCCCCGAGGCGACCGTCACGCTGGATACCTACACCGTGGAGCTCTCGGCGTCCTACGAGGACCTTCCGGTCACCGACTCCGTCGGCTATCTGGGCGCCGACGCCGAGACCAGAACCGTCCTGGGACGCCCGGCGGTCCTCTACTCGGGCCAGACCATCGCCATCTCCTTCGGGCTCGACGGCAGCGACCCCCAGTCCGGCCCCGGCGGCGTCGCCCGCCGGCTGCTGGTCGCGACCGACCCGAAGGACAGCGGCAGCACCTTCGAACTCGTCATCTGGCGCCAGGACTCCCAGAGGCCCGACGACGAGGCCCTGTTCCGCGTCGCCGAGAAGGTGCTGCCGACGATCCCGGGCTGGAAGCCGGCCGGCTGACGAACCATCAGGGAGCCTCGGCTCCCTCGGGCAGGGCGCTGACCTGTCTGGTCACCAGAGGGTACCCCGGTCACCGAAAAGTGCGTTCTTCCAAGTCGACGGCCGCTCTCCTACGGTTCCCCAGTAACCACAAGAGAGCACATGGGGTCCACGGACGCCCACGACGAGGAGGCGCACGACATGGCCATCACCCTGGTGAACCCCGGCGGACTGCCGACGATCGACGCGTACCGACAGGTGTCGATCGCCACCGGCTCGAAGCTGGTCTTCATCGCCGGCCAGGTCTCCTGGAACGCTGACGGAGTCACCGTCGGCGAGGGCGACCTGGCCGCCCAGACCGAGCGGTGCTACCTCAACATCGGCACCGCCCTCGCCGGAGCCGGCGCTTCGTTCGACGATGTGGCGAAGCTCAACATCCACGTCGTCGACTGGACGCCCGACAAGATGCCCGCACTCATGGAGGGGATCTCCCGGGCTGCCGCGAAGCTGGGAGTGACCGCGGCACCGCCGGCCACACTCCTCGGCGTAGCGGCCCTCGACATCCCCGAGCATCTGGTCGAGATCGAGGCCACCGCGGTCATCGACTGACGGGGCCGTGACTGCGGCTGCCGCGCACCCTCCTGGCCGCCGTGTGCGGGGCCGGACTGGCCGTGTGCGGCGCGGTGATGCAGTCCCTGCTGCGCAATCCGCTGGCCGACCCTTCGTGCTGGGCGTCTCCTCCGGAGCCTCGACCGGCGCGGTCGTGGTCGTCGTGCTCGGCGTGGGCGGCGGCGCGCTGTCGGTCTCCGGCGGCGCGTTCCTCGGCGCCGTGGTCTCGTTCGGGCTGGTGCTGCTGCTCAGCCACACCCTCGGCGGCACGACGGACCGGGTGGTCCTCGTCGGCGTCGCGGCCATGCAGCTGTTCTCCGCGCTCACCTCCTTCATGGTGATGACCGCCGCCGACGCCGAGACGACCCGTGCGGTGCTGTTCTGGCTGCCCGGCTCGCTCAGCGGTGCCGACTGGACGGATGTGACGGTGTGTCTGGCGGTGCTGGTCGTGGTACTGCTGATCTGCCTGGGGCACACCCACGCGCTGGACGCGTTCGCGTTCGGGCAGGACGCGGCGGCCTCGCTCGGCGTCTCCGTGGCCCGTACCCGGCTGGTTCTGCTGTGCGCCACCGCTCTGCTCACCGCGGCCCTGGTGGCCTCGGCCGGGGCTGTCGGCTTCGTCGGCCTGGTGCTGCCGCACGCCGCACGCGCGCTGACCGGCTCCGGTCACGGGCGGCTGCTGCCGGCCACCGCCCTGGCCGGGTCGGTGTTCCTGGTGTGGGTCGACACCCTCGCCCGTACCGTCCTGGACCCGCAGGAGGTGCCGGTGGGTGTGGTGACGTCCCTCATCGGCGTCCCGGCGTTCGTCGCCATCATGTACCGGACCAGGAGCGCCCGATGACCGACACCGCCGCCTCCACGAGCACCGCCGCCACCACAGGCACCGCCGGGCTGCGCGCCGAGCGGGTCTCCCGCGGCGCCGACGGCACGCTGATCCTGGACGGGGTCAGTCTGGCGCCCCGGCCCGGCACCGTCACTGGTCTGCTCGGCCCCAACGGCTCGGGCAAGTCGACGCTGCTGCGCCTGCTCGCCGGGGTCATCGCGCCCGCCTCCGGGGTCGTCACGCTCGACGACCGTCCACTGGACCGGGTGGGACGCCGCGCGGTCGCCCGGCGGATCGCCGTTGTGGCCCAACAGTCCGACAGTCAGGTCGAGTTGACCGTCCATGACCAGTCAGGTCGAGTTGACCGTCCACGACCAGTCAGGTCGAGTTGACCGTCCACGACGTCGTGCGACTGGGCCGGGTCCCGCACCTGCAGGGCCTGGACGCCGACCTCCCCCGCCTACGAGGAGGCCGTCCGCACGGCCCTGGCCCGCACCGGCCCGCCGACAAGGCCCACCGGTCCTGGCACACCCTGTCCGGCGGCGAACGTCAGCGCGTCCGGATCGCCCGCGCCCTCGCCCAGGAGCCGCACGAACTCCTTCTGGACGAGCCCACCGACCACCTCGACATCCAGCACCAGCTCGCCCTGTTGACCCTGATCGGCGAACTCCGTCTGACCAGCGTCGTCGCCCTCCACGACCTGAACCTCGCCGCGATGTACCGCGACCACCTGGTCGTTCTCGGACAGGGCCGCGTCGTGGCCGCCGCCACCCCTCACGACGTCCTCACCGAGTCCCTCGTCGCCGACGTCTACGGCGTACGGGCCACCGTCACCCGCACCGGCCCCGACGACCGCCCGCACATCCGCTTCCTGGGCCCGCTCCGCTGGGGAGTCGGTCACCGGCGGGCGGTACGACGGGCCGGACCCGGACGGACGGACCCGGTCGTCGTCCCGCGCGGGACGAGACGCGGGGTGAGCAGGACCTCACGGGGTTCCGTGGGGTCCTGGTCGAGGCGTTCGACGGCGGCGGTCACCACATGCCGGACCTGCTCCTCGGCGCACCGACCGATCGCGGTCGGGTTGAAGCAGCTCAGCCGGGAGTGGGTTTCGTCGCCGTGGCCGACCATGGAGACCCGGCCCCGCACGTCGACCCCGGCACGAGCCAGTACAGCCAGGACACCGATGGCGCACCGGTCGTCGAAGGCGACGACGACGGCGGGCAGGTCACCGGCCTCAACGATCACGCCCGCCAACACCGAGCGGCGACACGGACACCGGCGCCACCGCCAGGGTGCGGGGCTACCGGTCGTCCCGCGGGTGTGGCCCCGTCGCGAACGGGTTCGGCTCATCGTCCGCGAGCACGGCCACGAAGGGTTCACCCTCACCCGCGAACGTGTACGCGCCGCTCTCGATCCGCTCGATCAGGCCGCGGGTCCACTGCACGCCGCTGTCGGCCGAGTGCATCCACAGGTTCATGATCTCGCCGATGTGTCCGAGCTGCCCGGAACCGTCCTCCGGCGTGTAGTACTCGGTGACCGCGGACCGCCACTGTTCGAGTCCTGCGATCCGCCGTTCGAGGAGAGCGACGGACTCGCCCCTGGACAGGTAGACGATGAAGCCGATGCCCGCCGAAAGGACGTCGGACTTCTGCTCGTGCGAGCTCAGCGCCTCGCGCAGCAGTGCGAAGAACTCCTCGGTGCCCTTGTCGTTGATCTCGTACTCGACGCGGGGTGGGCCGCCGACGGCGCTCGGCGCGACCTCGCGTTCGACGAGCAGCCCTTCCTTGGCCATCTGCTTGAGCGCGTGGTAGATCGAGCCGGGCTTGGCGTTGGACCACTCGTGGGCGCCCCAGAACTCCAGGTCGTTGCGCACCTGGTACCCGTGCGCCCGTCCGTGCTGGCGGACCGCGCCGAGAACCAGTAGCCGGATCGCCGACATGAACACCCCCTCTGGTAAAGCTTGACCAGACCGCTCCGTCCAAGTTTGGCCGACTGCCGAGCCCAGCAGCCCCTGCCCACTAATCAAGTTTGACCAATCACCCGCATCCCCTTACCTTGGCACTACTAGTCAAGTTTGACCACCGACCGAAGGGGAGTGTTTTGTCTGACTTCGATCCGGCGATCGTCGTCGAAGGTCTGCGGAAGAGGTATAGGGACAAGCAAGCCCTCGACGGCCTCGATCTCACGGTCCGAGCCGGGACCGTCCAGGGAATTCTCGGCCCCAACGGCGCCGGCAAGACCACGGCCGTACGCATCATGTCCACGCTGCTGCGCCCGGACGAGGGACGTGTCGAGGTAGCGGGCACCGACGTGAGGACGCGGGCCGACGAGGTGCGCTCGCGGATCGGGCTGCTCGGCCAGAACGTCGCCGTCGACGAGGAACTCAGCGGCCGCCAGAACCTGGAGATGTTCGGCCGCCTCTTCCATCTCGGCGCACGCCGCGCCGGCGCAAGGGCTGATGAGCTCCTGGCCCGGTTCGGGCTCACGGACACGGGCAACAAGGCGATCAAGCAGTACAGCGGCGGTATGCGAAGGCGGCTCGACCTCGCGGCCTCGCTCATTTCCCAGCCGCAGGTGCTCTTCCTGGACGAGCCCACGACCGGACTCGACCCCCGCGGCCGCACGGAGGTGTGGAGCGCGGTGCGTTCCCTGGTGGACGGCGGCACGACCGTGCTGCTGACCACGCAGTACCTGGAGGAGGCAGATCAGCTGGCCGACCGGATCGCGGTGATCGACCACGGGAAGGTCATCGCGGAGGGCACGGCGGACGAGCTGAAGTCCAGGACGGGTGGCGACCGCATCGACGTGGTCCTGCACGACACGGCCCAGCTGGCCCGCGCGGCCTCGCTCCTGCCCGGTGAGGTGAGGGTGGACGAGGACCGGCGGCTGGTCAGTGCCTCGATCAGCAACCGGATGGCGGCACTGACCGAGACCGTGCGGGCTCTGGAGTCGGCCGGCATCGAGGCGGAGGACATCGCGGTACGCCGACCGACGCTCGACGAGGTCTTCATGCACCTGACGAAGGAGGACGCCGCATGAGCGCGACGTACGGTGTGGGCACGACGCACGGCACGGGCTCGAAATTGAGCTGGGCGGCCGTCGACTCCTGGACGATGACCCGGCGCGAGCTGGCGCACTGGGCCCGCCGGCCCGTGCAGGTGGTCGTCGGGTTGGTCTTCCCCGTGATGATGCTGCTGATGTTCAGCTACCTGATCGGCGGCGGACAGGGCATCCAGGGTGACTTCACGTCCTACCTGGTCCCCGGCATGCTCACCATGACCATGGCCTTCGGCCTGGAAGCGACGATGCTCTCGGTCACCCAGGACCTCGGCAAGGGGGTCATCGACCGGTTCCGCTCGATGCCGATGAACTCCGGCGCGGTCCTGGTCGGCCGGAGCATCGCCGACATGCTGCAATCGGCGGTCGGCCTGACCGTGATGATCGCGGTCGGATACGCGATCGGCTGGCGCTGGCACGAGGGCTTCGCCTCCTTCCTCGGAGCGGTGGGACTGCTGTTGCTGCTGCGGTTCGCGATGCTGTGGATCGGAATCCACCTGGCGATGGTCGCGGGCAAGCCGGAACTGGTGCAGGCGGTGCAGATCCTGGTCTGGCCGGTCAGCTTCCTCTCCAACGCCATCGCCTCGCCCGAATCGATGCCCTCCTGGCTCGGCGCGATCGTCGAGTGGAACCCGATGTCGGCGACGGCCACCGCGGTACGCGGCCTGTTCGGCAACCCGGGCGCGGCCGGCGGCTCCTGGGCCGCCCAGCACGCGGAACTGCTTGCCGTGGCCTGGCCGGTGGCCCTGATCGCGGTGTTCTTTCCGCTCGCCGTGAAGCGGTTCCGGGGCCTGAGCCGCTGACGTACCCCGCCCCGGCCTCGATACACGAACCCGATCTGAGGCCGGGGCCCCTGGCGCCGTCGGCGAACGACCTGCCACG
The DNA here is from genome assembly GCF_001550375.1 of Streptomyces europaeiscabiei. Taxonomy (GTDB): domain Bacteria; phylum Actinomycetota; class Actinomycetes; order Streptomycetales; family Streptomycetaceae; genus Streptomyces; species Streptomyces europaeiscabiei. Next base: position 43,086 of record NZ_LRTR01000620.1, read on the forward strand.
CAACACAGCGGCTCCGCGAGACAAGTGACGGCCCCCGGATCCGCACAGCCGTTTCGGCCGCACAACAGTCGCGGACGGGCTCCGACCCGCGCTCCACGGTCGGCGCCGTCACCGACGCCCACGCCCACGCCCACGCCCACGCCATGCTCCGCATCCTCTTCGGACGGCTCGGCCGGCCGCACATCGGACCGCCAAGCGCGTACTCGTTCAACACCGCCCCGGTGAAGGGCAGCGGTTCGATCACCGTCGAAGGCGACATCGAGAAGGCCGTCGAGGCCGCCTTCAGCCGTACCGGCGGGATGTGCCCCCGCTGCGAGGACCGCGGCGCCGTGTCCTGACATCGACCTCACCCAGCTCCACGACGACTCCAAGTCGATCACCGAGGGCGCGTTCACGGCCCGACCCCTCGCGCGAGGTCGTCGTGCTGGTCTGACGGCTCCTGTCCGATGACGGTCCAGGAGATCGTGACCATGGTCTTTGCGGGGCTGAGTCATCGTCGTCCTCGGCGGCGGCACTGCCGAGGACGCCGCCGCGAAGGCGTTCGAGACCTGGTCGGAGTCGTCGCTCTCATCCCCTTCCGGACCGAGTTTCCTGCGCGCCCTCGCCGAGATCGCCCCGGACATGGCCATGGACATCAGCACGAGGACGCGGCCCACTCCCAGACGGAGGGACTGGCCCTGGCGGCGAAGAACCTGCACGCGGCGTCGGCCGCCGTCCGACGGACGGCGCGCCGCACGACCCGCCTCGTGCCCACCCGCCTCGACCCGAGCTCGTCCGACAGGGGAGCCCGTCCTACGACGCCTGCTCGTCGAAGGTGTCGAGCCCCCACGCGCCCGCGTGGGGGCCGAACCCGTTCTCGGCCGCCTGCACCGCCAGCCGGTCGTTCCGGGCGCGTGCCTTCGGCCCGTCCGGCAGGTGGTAGTCCTCGCCCGCCCGCGCGGAGCCGGCCTGCACCTTCGTGGCGGTGGCCAGCCGTCGGCGCACGTACCGGTCCAGCGCGTCGGGTACGTCGGCGGGTGCCGCGTCCGCGAGGCAGTCGCCGAGCACCGCCGCGTCGACCAGGGCCTGGGCCGCACCCTGGGCCTGGAAGGGCACCATCGCGTGGGCGCTGTCGCCGAGCAGGGTCACGCGCCCGGTGTTCCAGCGGGTCAGCGGAGCGCGGGTGTAGATGCCGTAGCGGAGCACCGTCCCCGTCCGTCCGAGGACGTCGAGCACCCGGGGGTCCCATCCGTCGAACGCGCGCAGACACTCCCCCGGCTCGGCCCGAGCGGTCCACGACTCCTGCGCCGCCCCGGTTTCGATGACGCCGACGACGTTGAGCAGTTCCCCGCGTCGCACCCAGTAGTGCACGAAGTGCCGTCCCGGCCCGAGCCAGAGCGCGTACTCCGGGAGGTCCAGGCCGGTGACCTCGCCGGCCGGCAGCAGGGCCCGGTAGGCGACGGTTCCCGAGAACAGGGCCTCGTCGTCACCGAACAGCCACTGGCGGGCCCGGGAACGTACGCCGTCCGCGGCCACGACGAGGTCCGCCTCCAGGCACTCCCCGTCGGCCGTCGTCACCCGCGCGGACCTGCCGTCCTGCCCGATGCCCACGACCACGGTGTTCAGCCGCACCGACTCGGGCGGCACGGCGGCGGCCAGGGCCTCGTGCAGATCGGCCCGGTGGGCCTGGAGGTACGGCGCCCCGAACGCGGCCTCGGCCTCGCGGCCCAGCGCGTAGCCGCAGATCTCACCGCCGTCGGACCAGGTGCGGAAGCTCAGCCGGGACGGCCGACTGGACCGGGCGGCGACCGCGTCGAGCAGACCCAGCCGACGCAGGACGCGGGTGGCGTTGGGCGCGAGCTGGATCCCCGCGCCGACCTCGGTGAACCGCGGCGCCTGCTCGACGAGCGTCACCTCGCACCCGGCGCGCCGCAGACTCAGTGTCGCGGCCAGCCCCCCGATACCCGCGCCCACGACGATCGCCCTCATGCCCCCACCTCAGGTCGACGTCGTTTCACGCTACCGGCGGACGGGGACCGGAGGCAGGCGCGCGACGACGGGAAGTCGCCGCGCGCCGGCACTCAGAGCGGGGTCCGCTCCACCGGGATCCACAGCTCCGCGTCCGCCTGCGCCGCGTCCTGCGACAGTCGGGTCCGCAGGATCTCGGGGCCCGGGCGGCTCCGGTACGGATTGGACGGGAACCACTGCGTGAACACGTCGCGCCAGAGATACTGCAGCGCCTGCGGGAACGGTCCGGAGTTCTCGAAGACGGCCCAGGTCCCCGCCGGGACGATCAGTTCGTCCATGCCGTCGGGCGCGGCGGCTCGGGTCACCGCCCCGTGGAAGTAGTCGAGTTCGGTCCCCTCCGCCCGGCTCTCGGCGAGATTGTCACTGACCGAGACGATCCCCTGCGGCTCCTGGTCGGAGAGGCTCTCGATCCGGCTGAGCGTCTCCTGCCCGATGCTCCGGATGAAGTCGGCGATCGCCGGGTTCACCCCCTCGTGCACGAGGGGGACACGGGTCTTCCTCCCGACCACCCGGAACTCCTCCCTCTCCACTACGCGGTATCGCATGCTGCTGCTCCCTTCGACGACGAGGCGGAAGGACATCCGGGGCTGGGACCGCAGACTGGCGCCGGTCCGCCGGGCCTCCCCGGGGCCGACGCCGTGCAGGGCGCGGAACGCCCGCGCGAACGCCTCCCCCGAGCCGTAGCCGTAGCGCACCGCGATCTCCAGCAGGGTCCGTTCGGCGGCCAGCACCTCCGCGCCGGCGACGGTGAGCCGCCGGCGCCGGACGTACTCCGACAGCGGCATGCCCGCGAGCGCGGAGAAGAGCCGCCGCAGGTGGTACTCCGACGTCATCGCGATCCGTGCCAGGTCGGCCACCTCGATCGGCTGATCGAGGTGGCGCTCGATGTGCTCCATGGCCTGGTTCAGCCGCTCCAGCACCCCGGTCTCCTTCCTTTCGCCCACCACGCTAGGAAGAAGCCACCTTGCCGCACCCGACATCCTGTGCCCGTTCCGGTCGGGTGGGCGAGCGGGCGGGCGGGCGGGTCGGTGATTACCAACGGCACGTGGAAGACGTCGCCGAGTTCGCGGCGAAGGGCACCCGCTGACCGCGGTGCCGCACAACGGCGCCACGGCACCTGCGGGTGCGGCCGACATCGCTCACGCGGTGTCGGCCGCACCCGTGCGCCGTGATCCGGGCAGGCTCAACGCCGGGCGAGCGCCAGCACACTCAGCCCGAACATCAGGACACCCAGGGGGAGATGGACCGACGGGACGTGCGCGATACCGAGCACGACCTGGACCGAGGCCAGTACGAGAAAGCCCGACGCGTGCAGGACGGGCCGGGGTGATCCGCCGCCCGGCTTCCACGCCAGCACCGCCGCGAGCACGTACAGCATCGACGCCCCGTACATCACACGGGCCCCGACACTGTGCAGCGTCTCTCCGTAGGACGAGGTCAGCAGCAGTCCTGCGGAGACCGCCTGGAGGAAGATGGTCAAGGTCTGCAGGGCGATCGCGATCCGCAGGAACGAGGAGCCGCGCTGCGCGTTCACCGTCGCCGTCACCTGAGTGGCCATGCCACAGTCCCCTTTTCCGCCCTCGGGCAGTAGATCGATAAGGTCTCACCGGTACGACGACGCGGGCCCGCGAAAGGTAAGGCGAAGGGGCAACCGGAGCATGGGGACTGTGAGGGCCGGCACGGACGACGAGACGGCCGGCGAGCGACGCCAACTGGTCAACGTCGCTTACCGGTTGCTCGGTTCGGTGACCGAGGCCGAGGACGCCGTACAGGATGCCTACGCACGCTGGTACGGGCTGCCACGGAGCCAGCAGGAGGAGATCCTGTCCCCCGGCGCCTGGCTGACGACGGTGACCGGCCGTATCTGCCTGGACCTGCTCGGCTCGGCGCGGGCCCGCCGTGAACGCTATGTGGGCGCGTGGCTGCCCGAGCCGCTGCCCGACCGCGCCGAGCGGGACCACCCGGACGGCGCCGGTCCCACCGGCCCCGCGGACCCCGCCGACCAGATCGTCCTGGACGAGTCGGTGGCCATGGCCTTCCTCGTCGTCCTGGAGTCGATGACTCCCGCCGAGCGGGTGGCGTTCGTCCTGCACGACGTCTTCCGGTACCCGTTCGCCGAGATCGCCGACGTTCTCGGCCGGACGCCCGCGGCCTCCAAGCAGCTGGCGGCCTCCGCCCGGCGACGGGTCGGCGACGCGCACACTCCGGTGACGGCGACCGGCCGGGCCGACGTGGTGCGGCGCGTCAAAGTGGCTTGGGAGACGAGGGACATCCCGGCCCTCGTCAGTCTGCTCGACCCGGCCGCCGTGATGACCGCCGACGGCGGCGGCATGGTCGGCACCGTCCTGCGGCCGGTCGAGGGCGGCGCGCGCATCGCCGAGTACATGGTCGCCATCGCCGACAGGGCTCCGGGGCTCGAACTCCTGGAGCGGTCGGTCAACGGTGTGCCGGGCCTGGTGGCCCGGCACACCGGCGTCGTCATGACCGTGGCCTCGTTCGACATCTCCGAGGGCCGCGTCACCCGCATCTGGGCGGTCCGCAACCCCGAGAAGCTGCGGCCGTGGGGGCGGGAAGGCCAGGGGGTGTTGTGAACGTCCCGCACAACGCCCCCTGGCCAGGCCCCCGCCCGGCGGAGCGCGCAGTCGCCGCCGGCGGACGAGCGCGCGTCCGGGGCCG
>NZ_LRTR01000621.1 GCF_001550375.1 Streptomyces europaeiscabiei
CACCGCCCCGGACGGCGCCGTCCGCCCCGCCGACCTGGCCTGGTCCCTCGCCGCCACCCGGCCCGCACTCGAACACCGCGCCGTGGTCGTCGCCGCCGATCACGGGACACTCCTGCGCGGCCTGACCGCGCTGGCCGACGGCGCCCCCGACCCCGCCGTGGTGCGGGGCGTCGCCGACACCGACGGTGACCCGGTCTTCCTCTTCCCCGGCCACGGCCCGCAGTGGGAGGGCATGGCAGTCGAACTCCACTCCTCCGACGCCCGGTTCCGTGCCTTCTTCGACGAAGCGGCCGCCGCCGTCGAGGAGTACACCGATTTCCGCGTCCTGGACGTCCTGCGCCGCGCCCCCGGTGCGCCGCCGCTGGACCGCCTCGACGTCGTCCAGCCCGCCCTGTTCGTCACCTGCGTCGCCCTCGCCCGCCTGTGGATGGCGTGCGGAGTCCGCCCCGCCGCGGTCGCCGGGCAGAGCCTGGGCGAGGTCGCCGCCGCCCACATCGCGGGCGCCCTCACCCTTCAGGACGCCGCTCGCGTCATCGGCGTCCGCTCGCGTGAACTCATGGCCCTCGCCGGCCGCGGCGGCATGGTCGCCGTTCCGCTGCCGCTCGCCGAGGTCGAGCGGCTCATCGCCCCGTACGACGGCCGGATCTGCGTCGGCGGCGTCACCGGCCCCCGCTCCGTCACCATCGCCGGCGACACCGAGCCCCTCGCCGAGCTTCTCGCCCGCCTCACCGGCGACGGCGTCCGGGCCCGCCGCGTCCCGATGGACTACGCCTCCCACTGCCCCCAGGTCGAGGAGGTCCGCGACGCGCTGCTCACCGGATTCGCACCGGTCCGCCCGCGCCCCGCCGAGATCCCCTTCCACTCCACCGTCACCGGCGCCCGCATCGAGGACACCACCACCCTCGACGCCTCCTACTGGTACGACAACGCCCGCCGCACCGTCCGCCTCGAACCCGCCGTGCGCGCCCTCGCCGACGCCGGACACCGCGTCTTCGTCGAGGTGGGCCCGCACCCCGTGGTCACCTCGGCCGTCGGCGACATCCTCGACGACCTCGACATCACCGACGGCGTCGTCCTCGGCACCCTGCGCCGCTCCGACGGAGGCACGCAGCGGTTCCTCACCTCCGTGGCCGCCCTCGCCGTACGCGGCGGATCCCCGGACTTCGGCGCCGTCCACGACGAGCCCGCCCGCCGCGCCGACCTGCCCGTCTACGCCTTCCAACGCCGCCGCTACTGGCCGGCCTTCACCCCCGCGGAGAGCGGCGGCCCGGCCGACGCCACCGCGGACGCCCCCTTCTGGCAGGCCGTCGACTCGGGTGACGTCACCACCCTCGCCACCGCGCTGGCCCTCGACGAGGGCACCGTCGCCACACTGGCCCCCGCCCTCGCCGGCTACCGGCGGCGCAGCGAGGAACGCGGCACCGCCGACCGCTGGCGCTACCGGATCACCTGGCACCCGATCGACGACAGAACCGCCCCCGCCCTCACGGGCCGCTGGGTCCTCGCCGTCCCCGGCGGCCACGAGGACGGCCCCGAGGCGACCGCCGTACAGGCCGCCCTGACCCGCGCGGGCGCCACCTGCGTCCCCGTGGTCGTCGACGCCACGGCCGGCCGCGCCGCCCTCGCCACCGCCCTGGGCGGGGCCGCCGCGGAAGCCCGTGGCCTCGTCTCCCTCCTCGCCCGGGACGACACAACCCACCCGGCACACCCCCTGCTGCCCACCGGGTTCGCCGCCACCGTCGCCCTCGTCCAGGCGCTGGACGACCTCGACGCCCGCCTTCCGGTGTGGTTCCTCACCCGCGGCGCCGTGGCCGTCGGCGACGCCGACCCCGCGCCGGACCCCGCCCAGGCCCTCGTCCAGGGCTTCGGACGCGTCGTCGCCCTGGAACAGGCCGACCTGTGGGGAGGCCTGATCGACCTGCCCGAGCGGCTCGACGCGCGCACCGCCGACCGCGTCGTCGCGGTCCTCGCCGGAACCGACCACGAGGACCAGGTCGCCGTGCGTGCCACCGGTGCCCTCGGCCGCCGTCTGGAGCGCG
>NZ_LRTR01000622.1 GCF_001550375.1 Streptomyces europaeiscabiei
ACACGGTCGCCGATCCGGGCGGGCTGCGCCACCGGCTGGCGGCCCTCACCGGCGCCGAGCAGCAGGAGACCCTGCTGCGCCTGGTGCGCGGACACTTCGCGACGGCGCTCGGACTCGCCTCGGCCGGGCAGGTCCCGGACACGGGACGGATCCGCGACCTCGGGTTCGACTCGCTGACCGCGTTGACCGCGCGCAACGCGCTGGAGTCCACGACCGGGCTTTCCCTGCCGACGTCGGTGATCTACGACTTCTCGACACCGGAGGAGCTGGCCCACCGCCTGAGGAACGAACTGCTCGCCGACTGAGGCGGGCCCGCACTTCCAGGCCACCCGGGCGGGTACGGCACCGATCGGTGCCGTACCCGCCCGGTGTCGTGCCCGTCCGGCGTCGTGCCCGCCCGGCGTCGGCGTCGCGTTCGGGTGTTCGTGGCGGACACCGGGTGAACCGTCCTGACCATGTGCTGCCGGCCCTGCCGTGCCCACCCAGAACCACACGCAGAGCACGCAGCCACGCAGAACGCGCAGAACCAAGGGCCCGCCCTCTGTCAGGAGGAGGCGGGCCCTTGGCGTGGGGTGGGCGTGGGTCAGACGCCGCGGTCGGTGAGCCAGTCGTCGGTGGCTTCGGCGGTGGAGCGGGCGTAGGTCTCCATCATGGTGAAGTGGTTGCCGGGGACGTCGAGGACGGTCTGGGCCCGGTCCCAGGACGTCTGCCACTCCTCGGGCCGCATCGGCGCTCCGGGTTCCGCGGGCACCGGCGGCTCACTGGAACGCACCAGCAGGACGGGGCAGTCCAGGGGGCCCGGCTCCCACTCACCGATCATCGCCACGTACCAGCTCATCGCGGTGAGCCGGTCGGAGTCCATGTGGGCGAACATCGACTCCCGTTCGAACATGCCGCCCAGCATCTGCTGGGAGAAGCGCAGGAACGGGGAGTCCGCACGTGGCATGTAGGTGTCCAGCAGGACCACCGCGGCAGGCGCGGACCCGCGCTCCTGCATGCGCCGGGCGGCGGAGAGGGCGAGGATGCCGCCGGAGGACGACCCGAGCAGGACCGCCGGGGCGTCGCCGACGGTGCGGTCCACGGCGTCCGCGTGCAGGTCGGCGACGGCGTCGAACGTGGCGGGCAGCGCCTCGCCGGTGCCGAAACCCTGCGTGGGAAACGCCCACACGTCGCGTCGGCCGCGGAAGCCGGAGGCGAACCGGGCGTACTGGTGGACCCCGGCGAGGGCGACGTAGGAGCTGAAGCAGACCAGCGGGGCCGTGGTGTCACCGGTGGCGAGACGGATCGCGCCGGGGAGGGTGTCGAGCTCCTCCGGTGAGGTGAAGGTGGGCCGCAGTCCCGCAGCGGCGTTGAGCAGGGTGAAGCCGTCGTCGACGCGGCCGTCCAGGCATGCCTTCTTGAACAGGCCGCCGAGGGTGTCCTCGGCCCGTGCCTCGGGCCCTGCGGTCGCCGTCCGGGCCGTGCCCGCCTCCTGGGACGGCTGCTCTCCCAGCCTCCGGTGCAGGTGGGTGGCGAGGGCCTCGGGGGTGGCGTGGTCGAACAGCAGGGTCGGGGCCAGCTTCAGGGCGGTCGCGGTGGCGAGGTGGTTGCGCAGTTCGACGACGGTGAGGGAGTCGAAGCCCTGCTCGGTGAAGAGCCGGTCGGCCTCCACCTCGTCGGCGGTGGCGTGTCCGAGGACGGTGGCGGCGAGGTCGCGCACCATGCCGAGGATCAGGGCTCGGCCCTCCTCGGGGCCGCGTCCCGCGAGGAGCGACGCGGCGGTGGCCGGTCCCAGGGAGCCGGCCGCGGTCCGGCGGGCCGCTGCCGGGGCGGC
>NZ_LRTR01000623.1 GCF_001550375.1 Streptomyces europaeiscabiei
GTGGTGGCTGATGTGGAGTGGGAGCGGTTCGTTCCTGCGTTCACCAGTCGTCGTCCCAGCCCCCTGCTGACCAGCCTCCCCGGCCTCAATGGCACCGAGACCGGCTCCGCCGGTGAGAAGACGACGGGGGACGCCCGCGCCGCCCTGACCGCCCGTCTCGCGGGCCGGCCCGAGACGGAACGCCGCCGGGCTCTGCGGGAACTGGTCTGTGAGCGGGCCACCCTCGTGCTGGGTCGCACCGCAGACTCCTCCGTAGACGTCAATCGTGCCTTCCGGGACGTCGGGTTCGACTCCCTCACCGCTGTGGAACTCCGCAACCGGCTCAACGCCGAGACCGGTCTGCGACTGCCGTCCACCCTCGTCTTCGACCATCCGACACCGCGCCACCTCGCCGACCACCTGCACGACGAACTCTTCGCAGGGCCGGAAGCCGCGCCGGGTGGGTCCGCAACACCCGCCGGGTCCTACGGCAGCGACGAAGCGCGCTTCCGCAGCACCCTCGCCGCCATCCCGTTCTCCCAGTGGCAGCAGAGCGGTCTGCTCACGGCGGTGCTGACACTGGCGGAGTCCGACGCGTCCGGCACGCCCGAGGACGACGGGGACTCTGCCCACGGTGCGATCGGCGAGATGGATGTCGACGCACTCGTACAACTGGCCCTGGGCGACTCCACTTCCTGAGGCACCGCCCCACCCCCTCCTTCTCCCCGGCCGCCCGCGTACGGGCCCACGAACCAGTGGAGCTGAGCATGTCCACCTCCGAAGAGCGTGTCGTCGCCGCACTACGCGCGTCCCTGACCGAGAACGAGCGCCTGCGCCGGCACAACGACGAACTCGTGCGGACGGCGACCGAACCCATTGCCATCATCGGCATGGCCTGTCGCTTTCCCGGCGACGTCACCACCCCGGAACAGCTGTGGGAGCTGGTCGCGGCCGGCGCCGACGCCGTCACGCCCTTCCCTGCCGATCGAGGCTGGGACACGACCGGTGACGCGTCCACGGCCACCACACACCAGGGCGGATTCGTCACCACGGCCGCCGACTTCGACGCGGGCTTCTTCGGGGTGTCGCCGCGTGAGGCGTTGGCGATGGACCCCCAACAGCGCCTGATCCTGGAAACGTCCTGGGAGGCCCTGGAACACGCGGGTCTGGCTCCCACCTCCGTGCGCGGCAGCCGCACCGGCGTCTACGTCGGCTGCAGCAACCAGAACTACGGAGCCGTCTCCGGCGACGACCTGCCCGACGGCATCGGAGGCCACCTGCTCACCGGCAACGCGGCGAGTGTCGTCTCGGGGCGGGTGTCGTACGTCCTGGGGCTGGAGGGCCCCGCGGTGACGGTCGACACCGCCTGCTCGTCCTCGCTGGTGGCCCTGCATCTGGCCGTACAGGCCCTGCGAGCCGGAGAGTGCGACCTCGCCCTCGCCGGCGGCGTCACGGTCATGTCCACCCCGGACGTCTTCACCGAGTTCGCGCGTCAGGGGGGTCTGGCGGGTGACGGCCGGTGCAAGGCGTTCGCGGACGCGGCGGACGGGACGGGGTGGGGTGAGGGTGCG
>NZ_LRTR01000624.1 GCF_001550375.1 Streptomyces europaeiscabiei
CGGCCCCGCGCTGGCGGCGTCGCTGCGACTCGCGGGTCACCGCCCGGTGGCCGTCTCCGGTGTCTCCGACGCCTCCCGGCGACGCGCCGCCGAACTGCTGCCCGATGTGCCGCTGATGTCCCCGGCCGATGTGCTGCGACACGCCGACCTGGTCCTGCTGACCGTCCCGGACGACGCCCTGCCGGGCCTGGTCGAGGGCCTCGCCGAGACCGGCTCCGTGCGACCGGGGCAGCTCCTCGTGCACACCTCGGGCCGGTACGGCGCGAAGGTGCTGGACCCCGCGCTCAGGGCCGGGGCGCTGCCGCTGGCGCTGCACCCCGCGATGACGTTCACGGGGACGCCGGTGGACGTGCAGCGGCTCGCCGGGTGCTCCTTCGGGGTCACGGCGCCGGACGCGCTGCGGCTGGCCGCCGAGGCGCTGGTGATCGAGATGGGCGGCGAGCCCGAGTGGATCGCAGAGGAGAACCGCCCGCTCTACCACGCGGCCCTCGCCCTGGGCGCCAACCACCTGGTCACGCTGGTCGCCCAGTCCATGGAGCTGCTGCGCACGGCCGGTGTCTCCGCCCCCGACCGCATGCTCGGCCCGCTGCTCGGCGCCGCCCTGGACAACGCGCTCAGGTCGGGCGATGCGGCCTCCCCGACCCGCTCACCCGCGCCGTCGTCTG
>NZ_LRTR01000625.1 GCF_001550375.1 Streptomyces europaeiscabiei
GTCGAGCACGGCGTCGCGGCAGGCGAGAGTGACCTCCAGGTCCGGTACGGCGACGATGACCTGGTCCGCTCCGGCGGCGAGGGCGAGCCGGGCGCCGGCCGCCTCGCCGTAGCGGTCGGCGATGGCCTTCATCTCCAGCGCGTCGCTGACAAGGACGCCGTCGAAGCCGAGTACGCCGCGCAGCAACTCGGAGAGGATGCGCGGGCTGAGGGTGGCGGGCAGGTCGGGGTCGAGGGCCGGGAAGACGACGTGAGCACTCATCAGCATGGGCACACCCGCGTCGACGGCGGCCCGGAAGGGCACGAGGTCGAGTCGGTCGTACGGCCGCGGGTCGACCGCCAGGTCGTGGTGGCTGTCGGTCACGGTGCCGCCGTGGCCGGGGAAGTGTTTGGCGCAGGAGGCCACGCCGCGTGCCTCGGTGGCATCGATCCAGGCGCGCAGATGCCGGGAGACCAGCTCGGGGTCGCCGCCGAAGGCGCGGGTGCGCACGATCGGGTTCTCGGGCCGGCTCTGGACATCGGCGACGGGGGCGTAGGAGACGGTGATACCGAGCGAGAGCAGGTGTCCGGCGAGGGCGTCGGCGCACGCGGCGGTCAGCGTCGGGTCGTCGGCGACACCGAGTGCCCACGATCCGGGCACCTCGGGGGCGCCCGCGGCGACCAGGTGGCCGATGCCGCCGCCCTCGTTGTCGATGCCGACCAGCAGGTCCGGCCGCAACGTCCGCAGGGTGCCGGTGAGTTCGCGGACCTGGTCGGCGTCGCGGATGTTGCGGGTGAACAGGATGACTCCGCCCAGCCCGCGGTCGATGAGCCGTTTCAGAGTGTCGGGGACGGTCGTCGTACCGTCGAAGCCCGCGACGAGGCAGCGGTGGGCTGCCTCGTCGAGGGCCGCGGGGAGGACCGGGCCGACAGGCCCGGCGGCGGTGGGTTTCACCTCCGAAATCCTCTGGCTGATCAAGCCGAAAGTCAACAGCACGGTGGATGAATGATTCACCAAGCCTGGCGACGGCCCTGGGTGGACGGCTGCGAGGAGGCCCTCGGCCGTGCGCGCACCCAGTCGAGCAGCACCACCGAGCACAGGGCGGCGAAGGCGCACCAGGTCGAGACGAACTCCAACTGCCACAGGGTCCAGCAGATCGAGGCGCCGACGGCGGCCATGATCCCGAGCACCACGAGTCGCCGGTCGCCCGAGAGGAGGAGGGAGCCGACGGTGGCGAGGAGGTAGCCCGCGACGAGGAGCACCGGGTGGGGGAGACCGATCGTGTAGCCGACGGTACGGCCGCGGATCTCGGCCGTCACCGGGCTGGTGGCGAGACCGTGCGCGAGCAACGCGGCGGTCGCGGCTCCGATGACGAGGAACACGACGAGTCGGGCCCGGGCGGCCGGCGGGGCCGCGCACCACACGCCCGCGGGCACCCACACGGCCAGCAACGGCAGCGCGACGACGGCCCAGGCCATGGTGGCCGGTCCGCTTCCTCCACCCGAGGACCAGACCACCGACTCCACGATCTGATGGGCCCCCAGCAGCAGCGGCAGCGCGGCGAGCGGCACATCCCGCCCGCTGCGCACCAGCGCCACACAGGCCACCCCGACTGCCGCGACAGCGCTACCCGCCACAAGATCGGCCGTCGCACTCCAGCACATCACGCCACCATGGGGTCGCCCGTCATCAGCGCGGGCCACGCTACGTCGCACCCGGCGGACGTTCGCGGGGCGACACGGGCGCGACGAGCCACGGGGGCCATTGGCACCACCTGGCTGCCGGAGGCGGCGAAGTAACGGGCTCCCGGTCACTCGGCTACTCGGCTACTCGGCTACTCGGCTACGAGAGCGTGGCCGCGAGCTTCTCCACTCCCGGGCCGGAGACACCGGTAAGCCCCGCAGGCCGCCCCGTCGCCAGGAGGAGCAGGTCGGCCACCGGTCCGCGCACCTCGTCGGGGCCGGTGCCGGTCGTCCAGGTCGCGTCGGTCGCCACCAGCCGCACTGCCCGCAGCCGTTTACGTGCCCCTTGAAGTGCTCTCCCGGCTGAAGCCGGGAGATTCCTGCTTACCTCGCGGCAGCGGGCTTGACGCGCTGCGCGCGCCTGACGACTGCCCTCCCGGCAGCCGGGACGAGCGCAAGGCCCGTCCGGTACAGGTGCAGGACGTTCCGGGCCGCGTTGTGGTCGGCGTTGCCCGACCAGCCGCAGTCCGGGTTCTTGCACACGAACACGGCCTGGGACTCCCGGCTGCCGGGCGTGGTGAAGCCGCACGCCGAGCAGCGTTGGGATGTGCCGGGGGCGGGGACCTTGACCAGGGTGCCGCCGAGCTGGGCGGTCTTGTACGTCAGCATGGTGACGGTGCGGCCCCATGCCTCCCCGGTGATGGCGCGGTTCAGCCCGGACTTCTGGGCGACGTTCTTCCCCGGCTCCTCAACCGTTCCCCTGGCCGACTTCACCATGTTCGTGATGGTGAGCGCTTCGACCACGACGGTGCCGTATGTGCGGGCGATGGCGGTGGTCGTCCGGTGCTGCCAGTCCAGGGCCCGGCGCTTGGCTTTCGCGCGGAGTCCTGCGATCTGGTCGTAGGTGTGGTGCAGCCGGCGGCTGGTGCGCTCACCGGGCTTGCGGCGTTGCTTGCGCCGTGCGGCGCGTTGCTCCAGGTGCAGGAGCCTGGCCTTCTCCTTCTCCGTCAGCCATTCGCCGTGCTCGTACGTTTCGCCGTCCGAGAGGGCGATGGGCACGCTGACGCCCACGTCGATGCCGACGTCCGGCCCCTGGTGGGGCTCGGGCTTGGGCTTGGGCTGAAGGATCTGGACACGGAAGGCGATGTGCCAGCCGAGCGCGTCCTTGATCAGTCGTGCCCCGGTGATCCGGTTCTGCGCGTTGGCGTGCTTGCCCACGGGCAAATCCTTGGTCCACCGGAACCGGACCCGGCCCATCTTGGGAATGTTGACCATGCCCCAGCGGCGGTGCACGCGGGTGATGTTCAGGTCCCGGCCCTGCGGAATATCCACGGACATCACCGTACGGAACCGGCCCTTGAAGTCCGGGGCCTTCGCTCTGCCCTCCCAGCAGTTCTTCCACGCCTGGAAGTACGTCTTGAGCACCGCTTGCGCGGCCTGCGCGGGTAGGACGGCCAGAAAGCCGATGTCCTGGCGGGCCTGCCGGATCGCGGCGTCGGCGTTGGCGAGAGTCCGCTTTTCCTTCGGCATCATCCGCCACCACGCGTGGAGGAGATTCCACATGGTGCGGGCCGCGTGCGCCTGGTCATCCGCCGCGCGGACCCCGGCAGGTGACAGCGCAAGCCGGGCACGGTGCCCGAACTGCCGCTTGACCAGGGTGGCTTGACTCACGGCCGAGAACCTAGCATTGGTTTATGTCACCACGCTGGAACCCTGATCCCGATGTCAGAAAGGGTCGTCATGTTGTCTGCAACTTGTACGTTCACTTGGTTTTCGTCACTAAGTACCGGCGGGACGCGTTCACCGACGCCATGCTGACCCGCACCGAGGAGATCATGCGGGAGGTCTGCGCCGACTTCGAGGCCGAGCTGAAGCAGTTCAACGGAGAACAGGACCACGTGCACCTGCTCGTGCACTACCCGCCCAAAGTCCAGCTCTCCAAGCTGGTCAACTCCCTCAAGGGAGTCAGCTCCCGCAGGCTCCGCCAGGAGTACGACAGCCACGTCCGCCGGTACCTGTGGGGCGGACACTTCTGGTCCGGTTCCTACTTCGCCGGATCATGCGGCGGGGCACCCCTGACCACCGTCAAGCAGTACATCGAGAACCAGCAGCGTCCCGTCTGACCGTCACCCCGGAGACGCAGAGCACTCCGGCGCTCCGCGCCTCCGCGCCTCCGCTCCTCCGGGCCAAGGATGGCCTTCACCCCGCCCTGAAGGACGGAGCACTGACCAAGATCAGAGGTAGAAGGGGCTGGCCACGACGTGGGCGAGCGCGGCGGTGGCCTGTTCCGTGGGCATCGGGCGGTCGCGCCCGAGGGGGCGCGCGATGTCCTGGCCGTGGACGAGGAAGTCGACGAGCGGGTCCAGGGGCGCGGCCAGGGGTGCGCGGCGGGGCGAGCCCGCAGTCTCACGGATCTGCGCGACGAGCTCGGCCGGCCCGAACCGGCCCGCCCGTTCCCGGGCGAAGTCGAACTCCATCCGGTTCCAGTCGCCCCGCGCCCGGATGGCGCCCTTGATCGTGCCGAGGAGCGTGGTGCGCGTCGACAGCGACAGGTGAGCCGCCACGTCGTGCACCGTCCAGCCCGCGGAGAGCGAGGCCTCGCTCCAGTCGGGGCCGTCGAGGCCTTCGAGGAAGTCGGCGAGGCTCAGCCGCTCCGCCTCGGTCCATCGGAGAATCCGCTCACGATCCATGTCGTCCACCACTCCTTCGCGTGGGTCGCGGATGGATGCCGGCGCTCGCATCGGCCCGTCGCCGCCCCACCGCTGTGCTGCACTGCCGTAACTGCTGCCGCCCCTCTTGACCGCTACCGGCAGCCGATCTGATCGACACCCCGAAGTGACCCACGTCACCCACCCGCCGTACCTCGCGGACCGTGCTCTCCCGCACATGGCCCCGCTGTTGAGGCCACGGTCGACCGCGGCCGTGCCCAGCCCCGGCCGACGGGCGATCTCTCTGATCGTGTACGGGCGTCACATCGCGGTTTTCCCACGTCGCGTGATGGCTTTTTGATGTGTTTCCGCAGATTGAATGATGGGTTCGAGGTCCTCAGACTGGCAGAAACGCAAGGCTGCGAAAGGAGCCGCGATGTCCTCCATCGCTGCGGTGTCACGGACCTGGCTGACCGAGGCGGACTGTGATCTCGACACGTTCCGCGCGCTCGTCGAGCAGAGCACCGACCCCGCCGGCCATCCCTCGGCCGAGCGGGTCGAGCTGAACGTGCCGCTCTACGACAGCGACCGGCTCCGGTCCCTGACGGCCACCCCGCAGGGCCGCCGGAACGTGCAGGCCGAGCTGGTCCGGGCCCTGATGGACGGCCCCGGAATCGTGGTGTTCAAGGGCGCGTTCACCGACCCGGCCGTCGTGGACCGGGCGTCAGCGGCCTTCCGGGAGCTGATCGAGGAGGAGCGCGCTGCGGGTACGGCACGGGGCGACCACTTCGCGAAGCCCGGCGCCAACGACCGTGTCTGGAACGCCCTGGACAAGATGGCCGTACGCGCGCCGGACGTCTTCGCCGACTACTACGCCAACGACATGCTGGCCCTGATCGCCGAGGCCTGGCTCGGCCCCGCCTACCAGGTCACGTCACAGGTCAACGTGGTCAACCCCGGTGGCACCGCCCAGAGCCCCCACCGCGACTACCACCTCGGGTTCCTGTCGCAGCGGCGGGCCGCCTCCTACCCCGCGCACGTCCACCGCCTCTCCCCCGTCCTCACTCTCCAGGGCGCGGTCGCCCACTGCGACATGCCCGTCGAGTCCGGCCCCACGCTCTACCTGCCCCACTCTCAGAAGTACGAGCCCGGTTATCTCGCCTGGCGGCTACCGGAGTTCGTCGAGTACTTCGACGCCCATCACGTCCAACTCCCGCTCGACAAGGGCGATGCGGCGTTCTTCAACCCCGCGCTCTTCCACGCCGCCGGGCACAACCGCTCGTCGGACGTCCTGCGCATGGCCAATCTCCTCCAGATCTCCTCCGCCTTCGGCCGCGCCATGGAGACGGTGGACCGCGAGGCGATGGCCAACGCGCTCTTCCCGGTCCTGTCGCAGCGCAGGTCCGAGGGGGCCACAGAGGACTGGCTGCGCCGCGTCGTCGCCGCCACCGTCGAGGGCTACGCCTTCCCCACCCACCTCGACCTCGACCCGCCCGTCGACGGGCTGGCCCCGCCCTCCCAGGCCGACCTGCTCTGGCAGGCCGTCAGCGAGAACTGGGACCCGGATCGGCTGCGCCGCGAACTGGAGGCGGGCGGCAGGCGCCGAGGGCGCTGAACCGGTCGGTGACGGCCGTCGGCCGGCCCCTGCGATCGACCGCCCGACGGCGTTGTCAGTGGCTCCCTCTACTGTGGTGACCGTCGCTGAAGTGGCGTGTATGCGCCGGTCAGCGGCTCAATCCGCGTGGGATGGGCCGGGGGGCCGGCACGGTCGGAAGGGGTGGGGGCGTGCGCCGCTGGGAGTATGCCGCGGGGAACTCTTCGAAGTTCTGGGAGGCCGAGGCGGACGGTGCCACGGTGACCGTCCGGTACGGACGTTGCGGTACGGAGGGCCGGATCCAGGTCAAGGAGTGCGCGTCCGCCGCGGAGGCCGCCGAGTACCTGCGGAAGACCGCTGCGGCCAAGGAGCGCAAGGGATATCGGGAGGCCGGCACGGCTCCCGTCGGCACGGCTCCCGTCGGCACGGCTGCCGTCGGAGCAACTGCCGCCGACGGGGGCGGCGCGCCGACTCCGATCACCGACGACACCACCGCGTCTGCGTCCGCATCAGCTACGGCTACGGCTACGGCTACGGCTACGGCTACGGCTACGGCTACGGCTACGGCTACGGCTACGGCTACGGCGGATGACGGTTCTGAGATGCCGGTCGTCGATGAGGACACGTTCGTACTGCCGGCCGCCTGGCATCGTCACCTCCATCCGCGGCGGGGCGGTATCCGCCGCAAGCCCGCGCCTCCGCGCAAGGGCGCGGCGAGCGAAGCAGAGCAGCGGCTGCGCACGGGGGCCACCTGGGTGCGGCTGTACCTGGACAGCCCGCGCAGTGACGTGGACCTGGTACGGGCCGCTGAAGCTCATCTCGCGGGTACGGCCGACCCGTTGGGCGCGGCCGTGCTGGCCGTCGCCTCCGACACTGCCCGGTCGGGCGCGGTCTGTGCCGATGCCTGGGTGGAGGCCCACGGACCGGTGTTCGCCGCCCGTGCGACCGTCGAGCTCTTCGACATCGAGGCGCACCACACCCAGCACGGCACCCGCCGCGTCGATCCGTACGTCGAGCGCGTCCCGAGCAAGCCCTTCGCGGGCCAGGCCGAACGGGTGCGGGGCGTCGCGGACCGTATCCGCGCGCTGCTCGCCGCCACCGACGAGGACACGTATCGCGCGGTGGTCGCGGCGCTCGGCGGAATGAGGAGCAGCGTCCGCAGACGAGTGGTCGTCTCGTACCTCGTCCCCACCGAGACGGAATGGCTCGACGAGTGCGCGGGCGGCCCCGAGGCGGACCGGCCGCGCGGCAACGCCCTGCGCTCGATGCTGTTCTGTTCGTTCGACGACCCGGAGCAGGTCCGGCAGTTGGGCGGTGTGGCCGACCTGAGCTACGGCGCCTGGCCGATGCCGACCGTCGCCACCGTCGCCGAGGGCATCGGCACGGCGGTGGCACCCCTCGTGGCGGAGTCGTTGAAGGGCTCGTACGTCACGTCGGACACCGTCAGGAAGGTCAACTCGATCCTGGTCGCGATTCCGTCCGACGAGGCGTTCGCCCTGCTGATGGGGCAGCTCGGCGACAAGCGGACACAGCCCTTCGTGACGAGGGCGGCCCGCCGCTACCCGAGGCGCGCCCTGCGCATGCTCGCCGAGGCCGTGGCGGCGGGCGGGCCGAACACCGACGCCGTTCGGTCCGCGTTGCTGGTGCACGTGTCCGCCCACCCGGACCTGGCCCACGAGGCCCTCGCCTCCCTCTCCCCGGAGGCGGCCCGCGCCGTGGAAGCGCTGCTGAGTCCGCGGGACCGGGTGCCGGACGCCCCGGCCGCGTCCCTTCCCGAGCTGCTCACGAGCCCTCCGTGGACCCGGCCGCGCGAGGTCGTGAAGGTCCGCACGGTCACCGTTCCGGTCGCCGAGGACACGCCCGGGATCGTCTGGCTGCCCGGTGAACGGCAGGAGTGGGCGGACACCCCGTCCCGGGAGCGGGACTGGGCCTCGCGTTCCGAGTGGCCGGACGATCCGGACGCCCTGCTGGGCGCGGTCCGCTCGGACAGGCTCGGCTCGATGGGGATCTTCCTCGACAAGCCCGAGGAGCTGGTCCGGCCACTGCTGGACGAGTGGACGCCGACGAGCCTGGACAGCGATGCCACGCTCAAGCCGATCGTCGCCCGGTTCGGCACGGACGCGCTGGGGGTGGTGCTGCGGGTGGCCCCCAAGTGGCCCGCGTCGCTAGCGCCGCTGCTGCTGCCCTATGTGAGCGTGGGCGCGGCCCGGCTGATCGCGGAGTGGGCCGTGCGGGTGAAGTCGGCGCGGGGGACGGCCCGTTCCTGGTTCCGGCGGCACGGGGAGGCCGCCGCCCCGCTGCTGGTGCCGGACGCCCTGGGCAAGGCGGGACCCGCGCGCCGGCATGCCGAGCAGGCGCTGCACACCATCGTGGCCCTGCACGGGGAGCAGGTCGTGCGGTCCGCCGCCGAGCGGTACGGCGCCGAGGCCGTGGCGGGGATCGGGGAGCTGCTGTCCGCCGATCCGCTGTGGACGGCGCTGCCGGCGAAGCTGCCCGAGCCCGTCGAGTGGGCCGATCCGGCGCTGCTGCCGCAGATCCTGGTGCGCTCCGGTGGTGCCCTGCCCGCCGAAGCCACCCGGCATGTGGTGACGATGCTCGCGATGTCCCGGCCGGGCGAGCCGTATCCGGGGCTGGCCGTGGTCCGGGAGTTGTGCGCGGCGGAGTCGCTCGCCGAGTTCGTCTGGGCCCTGTTCGAGCAGTGGCGGCTCGCCGGAATGCCGAGCCAGGAGAGCTGGGCGCTGATCGCGCTGGGGCTGCTCGGTGACGACGGCACGGTACGCCGGCTCACACCGCTGGTGCGCGCCTGGCCCGGCGAGGGTGCGCACCAGCGGGCGGTGGACGGGCTGGGTGTACTGGCCGCGATCGGCACCGACGTGGCGCTGATGCATCTGCACGGCGTGGCACAGCGCGTGAAGTTCAAGGCCCTCAAGTCCCGTGCCCAGGAGAAGATCGCCGAACTCGCGGAGGCCCTCGGGCTGACCGGTGAGCAGCTCGCCGACCGGTTGGTGCCCGACTTCGGCCTGGACGCGCGGGGCACCACGGTCATCGACTACGGCAGCCGTACGTTCACCGTCGGTTTCGACGAACAACTGCGCCCCTTCGTCCAGGACCCCGCCGGCAGGCGCCGCAAGGATCTGCCTCAGCCGGGCGCACGGGACGACGCGGAGCCGGCCGCTGCCGAGCGCAAGCGGTTCATGGCGTTGAAGAAGGACGTACGGACCGTCGCCGCCGACCAGGTGCGGCGGCTGGAGTCGGCCATGGTGCAGGGCCGTTCGTGGTCGGCGGCCGAGTTCCGTGAGCTGTTCGTGGGGCATCCGCTGCTGTGGCATCTCGTCCGCCGGCTGGTGTGGCTGAGCGACACGGACGGCGTGACGACCGCCTTCCGGGTGACGGAGGACCGTACGTTCGCGGATGTCGAGGACAGCGCGTTCACTCTGCCCGGCACGGCGGCCGTACGGATCCCGCACCCGCTGCACCTGCCGGGCGAACTCGACGCCTGGGCGGAGCTGTTCGCGGACCACGGGATCCTCCAGCCGTTCCCGCAGCTGGGGCGGCGGGTGTTCGAGCTGAGTGCGCAGGACGCCGCCGGCCCGCGGCTGGAGCGCTTCGAGGGCCTCACGGTGACGACCGGCCGGCTCGTCGGTCTGGAGCGGCGCGGGTGGCGGCGCGGCAGGCCGCTGGACGCGGGTGTCGAGCGCTGGCTCTCCAAGGAGCTCGCTCCGAACCGTTTCGCGGTGCTCACCCCGGACCACGGCATCGCCGTGGGCTTCTTCGATCCCGCCGAGCAGCAGAAGGTGGAGCACATCTGGCTCGCCACCCGGCCGAGCGACTACTGGCCGAGTGACACCCCCAGCATCCGCTTCGACGAGATCGACCCGGTCGCGGTGTCCGAACTGCTCGCCGATCTGGAGGAGTTGACGGCCCCATGACGACGAAGAGGACGCCATGGGCGGCGGACGCGCCGCAGCGGCCACCCGCCGAGGTGCGCCACGCCGACGAACC
>NZ_LRTR01000626.1 GCF_001550375.1 Streptomyces europaeiscabiei
AGCAGAAGCCGGGCGCGTCCGGGTCGGGGCCGATGACGGGGGTGTCGTCGGGCGTCGAGGTCCGCAGCCCGGCCCAGGCCCTGCGGACGTGCCGCACCGGCAGCGCCACCACCGCCCGGAACCGGTCGAGGGCCAGCGCCACATCGCGGTCGTCGGGCCGTACGTCACCGGGCGGGACGGGCGTGGCGTCCGCGGGAGAGACCAGCAGCCCGCCGGACTCCGGGCGGGCGTAGAACGTGTCCGCCACGTCGGAGATCATCGGCCAGTCCGCGATGCCGGCCGCCGTACCGCCGGGCAGGCCCTCGGTTCCCGGACGACGCGGGTGTGGCGGCCCCGGGTGGCCGCTGCTCCCCGCATCGCCGGAGCGGTCCGCCGACGCCCGGTCCTCCGGGAGGGAGGCGAGCGCCGCCGTGCGCCGGTACGACACCAGGCCCTGGACGGCGGCACCGGCCGACACCGCCACCTGGTCGGCCCAGGCACCTGCCGCGTCGACCACGACCGGCGCGGAGAACTCCCCGGCCGCGGTGGTGGCGTGCCACTGCCCTCGGCGGAAGGCCAGGCCGTGCACCCGTGCGCCGGTCACGACAGTCCCGCCCGCTGCCTTGAGACCACGCAGGAAGCCCTGGAGAACGGCGTCCGTGTCGATGTCGCGGGCGCCCGGCTTGTACAGCGCGCGGTCGAAGGCGCCGGGCCGCAGCGCCGGGCACAGGGCGAGCGCCTGGTCGCGGTCCAGCTCGACCGCCGGCTGCGGGGCGGTCGTGCCCGAGGCCTTCGCGGCGTCGAACTCCCTGCCGGTGTCCGGGGTCCCGAGGGCGAGGACGCCACGCGGCCGCAGCAGTTCGGTGACGGGCGAGAACCCCGCCGGGGGTCTCTCGTAGAAGGCGCGGGAGGCCACGGTCAACTCCCGTACGACGGTGTTCCCGTAGTACTCGGAGAAGAGCGCCGCAGACCGCCCCGTCGCGTGCGTGCCCGGAGTCCGCTCGGCCTCCAGCAGCGTCACCCGGCCGCCGGAGCGGCCCAGGAAGTACCCGGCCGCGGCGCCCGCGATGCCTCCCCCGACGACCAGGACGTCCGACAAGCCGCTCACCGGCCCTTCCTGGGCAGGGTGGCGGCCGCCACGCACAGCGCCAGCAGGGTGAGACCGGCCGCCACGGCGAACCCCCGGGCCACTCCCGTGGACAGTCCGGCCCCGGCCTCGCCCGACCCCCCGGCCCCGGACGACCACGCGACGGCGCCGAGCACCGCCAGCCCGGTGGCGCCGCCGATCTGCCGGGCCATGTTGACCAGCCCGGAAGCCGCGCCCGAGTCCTCGTCGGCGACCTTGGAGAGCGCGGCCAGAGTCAGCGGCACCCCGGTGACGCCCAGACCCGCGTACGTCAACACGGTCGGCACCAGCATCCCGGTGGCGTACCCCCCCGACTCGCCGATCCTCGCCAGCCACAGGATCCCGGTGGTGGCCACCAGCAGACCGCCGCAGACCAGCGCGCGGGTGCCGAACAGCGCGAGGAGTGGGGAGCCTGCTTTGGCCCCGATGACGAGCAGGCAGGTCAGCGGGAGGTAGACGAGCGCGGTGCGCAGCGGACTGTAGTCCCAGACCTGCTGCAGGAAGAGGGTGAGGAAGAAGAAGATGCCGAACACGGCGGTGCTGCTGAGCGCCGTCACGGCGTAGGTGCCGAAGCGGGTGCGGTCGACGAACAGCCGTAACGGAACCAGCGGTTGGGCGCTGCGCCGCTCGATCACCACGAACACGGGCAGCAGCACGGCCGCCGAGCCCAGCGCGCCCAGGACCGGGACGGAGGACCAGTTGCCGCCCCCCGATGCGCCGTCGATCAGCCCGAAGCACAACAGGAGCGCGGCGAGGGTGCCGGTGACCGCCCCCAGGACGTCGAACGCGCCGCGTGCGCGGGGGGTTTCGCGCAGCACCCCGGCGCCGACGGCGAGAATCGCCACGCCGAGCGGGACGTTGACGAACATCACCCAGCGCCAGGACAGGTACACGGTGATCAACCCGCCGACCAGCAGCCCCACGCCGCCGCCGGCCGTGGCCACGGCCGTGTACCAGCCCACGGCCCGGTTGCGCCCCGGCCCCTCCGGAAAGGTCACCGCGATCAGCGACAGCGCGGCGGGCGAGGCCGCCGCGGCTCCCACCCCCTGAGCCGTACGGCAGACGGTCAGCAGCCACGCCTCGGTGGCGAACCCGCCGAGCAGCGAGGCGACGGTGAAGACCGCCACGCCGGTCATGAACAGACGCCGCCTGCCGAGGATGTCCCCCGCCCGGCCGCCCAGCATCAACAGCCCGCCGAAGGCGACCGAGTACGAGGCCACGACCCACTCCAGCTCGGAGCCGTCCAGACGCAGCGACTCCTGGATGTCGGGCAGCGCCACATTGACGATGGTCGCGTCCAGCAGGAACATCAGCTGCGCCGAGGAGATCACCGCGAGCGCGACCGACCGCCGCCGGCTGCCGTTGTCGTCCTCGGGGGATTCCGAGGTGTCGGCGGCGGTGCGCGCGGACGCCGTCATCGGCGGGCGGCGTATTCGATCTCGAGACGTTCCCGCAGGGGGTGCCGCAGCACCTTGCCCAGCGAGTTCTTGGGCAGCTCCCACACGAACTGGACCCGGTCGGGCCACAGCACCTTCGCCATCCGCTCGTCCGCGAGATGGCCGTGCAGCGTCTCCAGGGTGGGCGGCTCGCCCTCCGGCACGACGACGGCGCAGACCAACTCGCCGCCCGGGATCCGCGGGTCGGGGTAGCCGACGAGCGCGACCTCCTTGACGGCCGGATGCCGGGTCAGCACGGACTCGACCTCCAGGGTGGAGACCTTCTGGCCGCTGCCCCGGGTGATCTGGTCGACGCTGCGGCCGACGATACGGATGCCGCCCCGGCCGTCGTCGCGGGCCAGGTCGCTGGTGTCGAACCAGCCGGCCGCGTCGAGACAGGCCTCGTAGACCTCGCGCCGGCCCAGATAGCCCAGGCACTGCGAAGCCCCGCGCACCAGCAGCCGCCCGGCGTCGCCGTCCGCCTCGACGGCGATCCGCAACTCCATCCAGGGCTCCGCGCGGCCGTCGCTGCGGCCCGCCCAGCCCTCCGGGTCGTCGTCCCGGGTCACCGTGACGGCCCCGTTCTCGGTCATGCCCCACAGGGCGCGCACCGGGATGCCGAAGACCTCGCGCACCTGGGCGATCAACTGCGGCTGGATGGGGGCGGAGCCGGACACGATCTGCGCCACGCTCGCGGTGTCGCGCGGCTCCTTGCGCTGGGCCGCCAGCAGGTCGACGAGGTATGCCGGAGAGGCGTAGGCCCAGGTGACACGGTGGGCGGCGATGAGATCGAGAAGCAGCTCCATGTCCCGGTTGGCCTCCTGCATCACACAGGTGGCGTGCAGGAGCAGCGGCATGTAACAGGCGTAGGTCAGCCCGGCCATGTGCGTGGCGAAGTTGGGGATGGAGATGACGTCGTCCCCGGTGAGCCGGTGGGGCTCGGAGACCGCGAGCACCGCCGCGTGCAGGGTGTTCTGGCTGTGTACGACCCCCTTCATCCGGCCGGTCGTGCCGGAGGTGTAGAGCAGCAGCGCCGGGTCGTCCGGGCCCGACTGCCGCGCCGTGGAGAGGTCGTGCCGCTGCTCCCACGGCATACGGACGAAGAACTCGTCGAAGTCGACCGCGCCGGTGGCGGCGGCGTCGCCCACCACGACCCGATGGGCGAGGGACGCGGGGGCCGCCTCGGCCAGCCGGGCGCCGTAGTCGATGTCGTCGAAGCGGTCGACCGTGACGCAGATCCGCGCGGCGCTCTCCTCCAGTATCTGCCCCAGTTCCCGCACGTCCAGCGCGGGGATCACCGGGCAGGCGACGGCGCCCACCCGGTGACAGGCCAGGTACAGGGGTGTCAGGACCCAGCGGTTCGGCAGGTAGAAGGCGACCACGTCGTCGCGTACGACGCCGAGTTCGGTGAGCGCGGCAGCGAACCGCTCGACCAGGTCGGCGAGTTCGGCGTAGCTCACCACCCTGGTGAGTTCACGGCCTTCGTACGCGATGACGGCGGGATGGTCCGCTTTGGTACGGGCCGCTTCGGCCAAGTCGGCCAGAAACGTTTCCTCCCGCCACCAGCCGGCTGCCCGGTATTTCGCGGCCGTCTCGGGTTCCGGAATAACCAGCGTGTCCCATTTGCCCACTGAAGCGCCCCCGCTCTTCGTACTTCGAGATTGGTACTTGAGCACGAATCCGGTGGCCGAGCCTAGAGGATGACCGATGGCCGCGGTAGGCGGAACGGGGAAATCCGATTCTGTTTATCAAACGCACAGCGCCATCACTCTTCGTTCAAAAGCGTGCAGTGTCCACTATTGCGGCGATCCGTGTCCCGTGCGCGTAAGCGATAAGGCACTTGACAGGCGGAGGTGAAGAGCGTGAGGCTGCGACGGCGTCCACTCTGTCTACGGCAATGCGCGAGAGCACTGGAGGCACGGTGAAGATAGGCCTGCTCGGCTGGGACTATTCGGGAATCGATCCCGATGGCATAAGCCTGGTGGAGTACGGTCGGGAGCGCGGGCATGAAATGTCGTTCTTCACGCTCGAGGAGATCGCCTATCGCCCCGGCCCGTCCGGCGTGGCGCTCACCCTGGGCGGGGAGCCCGCGGAGGCCTTCGACGCCGTCATCAACCGCTCCAAGCTGTACGGGGACGACTGGCAGGACCGCGTCGAGCGGCTGACCATGCTCAGCAACCTGCCCGGTCTGCGGCTCTTCGACCCGGCGGACGTCTGGGTGACGGGTTACAGCAAGTTCCTGATGGCCCAGCGGCTGGCCGCCGCCGGGCTGCCCGTGCCGCCCATCCGCTCGGCGGCCTCGCTCGCGGACGTCGAGGAGGCCTGTCAGGAGTGGGGCGAGGTCATCCTCAAGCCCTCCTTCGGCTATCGCGGCACCGACGTGGAACGCGTCGCCGACTTCGCCGCCGACAAGGCCGTCGCCGAGGAACTGCTCTCCCGTTACCCGACCCTGGTGTGCCAGCGCTTCTATCCGACGTCGGGCGGCGAGTACCGGATCACGGTCGCGGGGGAGGCCACCCCGATCAACATGCTCAAGCTCCCGGCGGCGGGCTCCTGGCGCTGCAAGACCATGGAGGGCGCGACCTTCGAACGGTTCGAGGCCCCCGACGAACTCGTCGAACTGTCGCTGCGCGCCACCCGGGCCATGGGCATCACCCTGGCCGGCCTCGACATCCTCCCCACCCCGGACGGCTATGTGATCCTCGAGGTGAACCCGGTCCCCGGCTACCTCTCCATGCTGGGCAGAGAGCAGCACCGCGAGGTGCTCGGCGGAGTCCTCGACTGGGTCGAGGCGAAGACATCCGCCTAGGGTCCTGACCCGTCCCGCCACCAGCTCAGTACTCGCCAGGACCCAGGAGAGCCATGCGCTACATGACCTTCGGCCGGAACACCGGGCTGCGTGTGTCGGAGTTCGCCCTCGGTACGGCCAACTTCGGAGCGGGCGTCGGGGCACATCCCGAGGCCGCCGGACTCATGTGGGCCAGACGGGGCGACGGCGCCGGACGCGAGGACGCCCGCAAGGTCTTCGACCGGTTCGCCGAGGCCGGCGGCACCTTCATCGACACCGCCGACTGCTACCAGTTCGGCGAGTCGGAGAAGCTGCTCGGAGAGTTCCTCGCCGCCGACCGCGACCACTTCGTCCTGTCGTCGAAGTTCACCAACAGCGACTCCGTCCGGCCGGGCATCTCCGACACCGGCAACAGCCGCAAGAACATGATCCGGTCCGTCGAGTCCAGCCTGAGACGCCTGCGGACCGACCACATCGATCTGTACTGGGCGCACTTCCCCGACACGCTCACCCCCGCCGAGGAGATCCTCACCGCCGTCGACCA
Organism: Streptomyces europaeiscabiei; assembly: GCF_001550375.1. Taxonomy (GTDB): domain Bacteria; phylum Actinomycetota; class Actinomycetes; order Streptomycetales; family Streptomycetaceae; genus Streptomyces; species Streptomyces europaeiscabiei. Next base: position 5,874 of record NZ_LRTR01000626.1, read on the forward strand.
GCTCGTACGCAGCGGCAAGATCCTCTACGCCGGTCTCTCCAACTTCCCCGCCTGGCGCGTCTCCCGGGCCGTGACGATCGCGGAACTGCGCGGCTGGGCCCCCGTCATCGGCATCCAGACGGAGTACAACCTGGTCAACCGCACCGGCGAGCGTGAACTGCTGCCCATGGCGGAGGCGCTCGGTCTCGGTGCGGCCCTGTGGTCACCGCTGGGCGGCGGACTCCTCACCGGCAAGTACCGGCGTACGGCGGCCGGCTGGGTGAGCGACGAGAACCGCCGTCACCCGCGCAACGACACCGACCAGATCGAAGCGGTCGTCAACACCGTCCTCGCCGTGGCCGAGGAGACCGGACTCTCGGCCCCCCAGGTGGCGCTGGCCTGGCTGCGCGGCCGCGCGGCGCGCTCGACGACCGCGTTCGTGCCGGTCATCGGCCCGCGCGGCGTCGACCAGCTCGAGGAGTACCTCAAGTCCCTCACGGTCACGCTCACGGAAGAGCAACTGGCCCGTCTGGACGCGGTGAGCACCGTCGAGCTGGGCAGCCCGCACGAGATCGGCCGTCTCGTACGGGACTCCCTGATCGGCGGGGACCCCGGCCGGGTGGTCGCGCCGGTGGTGCCGGTGGCCTGAGCCGGCGGGTTCGGACCGCGCCTTCCGTGTCCGGGAGCTCAGTCCGTCCACGCCGGGTGATGGTGGACGGGTGTCGGCTCCAGGAACGGCGCGGTGTACAGCTGCGCCTCCGCCGCCTCCATCGGTTTCTCGCTGATCAGATGCGCGGCCAGCCGCCGCCCGGCGTACCCCAGGATGAGTGTCGGATCGCTGAGGGCCTTCAGACGCAGGACGAGATCGGCCTCGTCGGAGGCCTGGGGATCGGCGCACTCGTGGGAGGGCACCGCGCGGAACCCCAGCCCCGCCTTGAAACGGAGCAGTCCCGGCTGGGTCAGGTGGCCCATCAGATTCGGCTCGTTTCCCAGCGTCGCCCGTGCGTACCCCCTGGCCCGGGCCGCCCGCAGCACGGAGAAGTAGACGACGCGGGGAAGACTGGACCGCCGGTACGCCGCGCTCACCGCGGAGAACCGGAGCACCAGCGTGCTCACCGCCGGGCATTCCAGCGCGAGACAGCCGCCGACCAGCTCCTCCCCGTCGTACGCGAAGACCCCGAAGAACTTCCGGGGCCCGTGCAGGATGGCGTCCCGGTGGTCGAGCGCGAACGGGACGCCGTACCGCATGTCGGCCACCCGCTCCTGGTAGAGGGAGAAGAACCGGTCGAGCGTGGCCGGCGTCACCGGGTCCTCGACCGTCTCGCGCACCCCAGCCGCGGCTGCCTGGCGTTGAGCCCGACGGACGGTCTGGCGCGCCGAGCGGTCGAGTCCCGCCAGGAAGCCGTCCTCGTCCGCGCCGAGCTCCGCCACCCAGGTGAGGAGCGACGGCTTGCGGACGAAGCCCCGGCGCGTGAGTTCGTCCCAGGTGTCGGCAGGGGGGTTGGGCAGTCGGACGACGTCGATGTGCTGATCGGACCTGGTCCAGGGTTCCCCGGCCAGGTCCGAGGGCTCGATCAGGGCGAGCGCCAGGCCGTAGCGGTCCACGATCTCCATGGGCCGGGCAGGTCAGGCACGCACGGCGACGGAGTCCGCGGCACCGGGAGAGCCGACGGACTCCGACGCGACGCCGGTGAGACAGTCCGCGAAGCACGCCAGCGCGCGGGACCAGTTGGCCGAGTACTCCCTGACCAGGACGAGGAACTCGGCCGCCTGCGCCGGGTCCGTGACCACCCAGGTCATGCCGGTCTCGTCGTCGCTGACCTGTGCCGCGTGCACGGTCTCCGCCTTGATGTGGGAGTCGATCCAGGCGAACTGGTCGTTGTCGGCGAAGACCCGTTCCCCGTCCACCGAGACCTTCGCGTAGAGCCGGCGGAAGGCCACGGCGATGTCCAGCGCGATGGTCTCCACCACCCGGAGCTGGATCGCCGCGCCGAGCGGGGAGCCCGCGAGCCGGTCCATGTTCGCCAGGAGTTCGCCGATGCCCTCGGGCAGCTTCGCCGCCCTCCGCAGCTCGTCCTCGCCCAGCCGTGCCGCCAGCGGGGCGACGATGGTGTCGTCCCACCACACGTAGTGGATGCCGGCCGGACCACGCGGCGCCACGGCCCGGAACTCCGGGGCCGCGTTGTCCAGGTCGTCGCCGATCACCCGGTAGACCGTCTGGAAGGCGCCGAGGATGTCGTGCGTCGGCGCGTCCTGCGCCGAGAAGGCCCGGGCCATCTCGCCCATTCCGGCGATGGTGCTGAACATGAAGCTCTTCGTCATCGCCCGCCACCACACCCCGATGGTGAGCGCGGCCTGCGGGGAGACGGATACGGCGGCGCGTGCGGTGCCGAAGAACTCGTTGTCCGCCCGCCGCAGTCCCGCCCGGTCGATCTCCTTGTCCACCCGCTCGTCGAGTTCGGTACGGTCGGCGAGGGAGAACTCGGTTGCAGCAGTCACGATCACTCCAGAGAAGTGTGAGTATGACGAGGTTCGCTGAAACGGCCGATATGCGGCCGGGGTCAGACGCCGAGTCGTTCTTTCACCTCGGCGAAGAACGGGATGTAGCGGTAGTCGCGGGCCACGGGATCGTAGTCCGTGTACCTGTTGGTGAAATCCAGAAGCCGCTGACGGACGGCGGCGACCGGCTCCTCGTGGATCCTGCGCTCGATGTCCTGGATCGCTCCGAGGAACCGTGCCAGGACCACCGGGAGGTCCGGGCTCAGCTCGATCGCGCCGCCGGTCACCCGGATGCCGTCGTGCTCGCTCAGGTACCCGAAGAGCAGCTGAGAGGCGACGGCGTCGTAGTTGGGCCGCGGGATGCCCTCGACGGCGTAGCGCAGCAGCCGCTCGGCGAGGATGTACTCGTACGCGGTCCGCGCCTGCTCACGCGGGAGCTTGTGGTCGTTCAGCAGGACCAGCATCGCGGAGACGTCCACGCGCAGTTCCTCGAGTCCTGCAAGGGGTTTGTACTTCTTCGCCGACAGGAACTCGGGGATCGGCATGTCGCCCTGCCGGTGGTGGTATTCGTGCAGTCTCACCCACCAGGAAGAGGCCTGCTCCACCTGCTTGTCCGTCGCTCCCTGAAGAAGCGGGAAGCTTCCCTCGGCCATCACCGCGTCGATCATCTTCCGGGTGATCCGGTTGTGCCGTTCGACGAACTTGTCGATGAAGTAGAAGATGAGGTCGTCCGGATCCTGGATCCCGTCGAAGTGGTTCTCCGGGAACAGGGCCACCACCACCCGCGACCGGAAGCCGTCGGACTGCCCCGTGATGGTGACCGGAGCGGTGTTGCTGCCGTACCGTTCGGCGAGGTGCGGATCGGTGGGAAGGACCTCGTAGGTGAGGTAGTCGAGCGACAGGGACGGAAAGTACGAGGCGTCGAACAACGAGAAGATGTGGTTGTCCCGACGGCTGTTGATGTGTTCCTTCGTGGCCCGCAGTCTGGATCCGGGAGTGAAGGTGCCGAGGTCCTCCAGAAAGGCCTGGACTATCGGCTGTCGCCGTAAGTGAGTGGATCCTTCGAGCCGGCGGGCCAACTCCTTCAGGGTGTCCGCCTCGCGGAACGAGGAAGGCGGGCCGAGCTCTCCCCGCAATTCATTGACTTCCGCGAACACCGAGCCCATGTCGATGCCGATCAACAAATGCCCCCTCCCCGTTAACTCCGGAGCACGCTACCACGCCCGGATGTTCGAATCTTTGCGTTCTCCGGTATTGCTTCGGCCGTTCACTTCTGCCTTTCCCCGCAATTCAGCAGGAATCGGGTCGCGGGACGGAGAGGGCCTTATGCAGGACGGAGCAGGGCGGATCGGCGATGAGGCAGAAGTGGTTGCCGGGGACGCTGACCTCCTGGACGGGGGCAGTGCTCAGCGCGCTCCACGGGCGGCGGTCCGCGTCGTCGTCCTGGTCGCCGACGATGGTGGTGACCGGACAGCCGAGCAGCGGCTCGGGCGCCATGGCGTAGTCGTGGAACATGCGGCCGTCGGCGATCAGATAGGGCAGGACCACCTCCTGGAAGATCGGGTCGGCCGCCATCTCCGCGTCGCTGCCGCCCATCCTGACCAGATCGTCGAGCAGCCGGTCGGGGTCTTCCTCGGCGACGAGGCCGGTGGGCAGCGGGGCGTCACGGGAGCCCGAGGCAAACAGGTGCGCGATGTGGATGCCCCGGCGCTGCAGCGCGCGCCGTCTCCAGGGCTATGGGAGCGCCCAGGCTGTGTCCGAAGAAGGCGAGTGGGAGATCCGCCAGCGGTTCGAGCGCTTCGGCGATGTCGGCGGCGAGCCGGACGAGGTCGTGCGGGGGTTCCTCGTCCAACCGGTCGGCGCGCCCCGGGTACTGGACGGCGTGGACCTCCACCTCGGTGAGCGACTGGCCCCAGGAACGGTAGAAGCCGGCCGACCCCTCGGCGTGCGGGAAGCACACCAGACGCATACCGGCTTCGGGCCGGGCGGTGTCGCGCGTCAGCCAGCGCGAGGTGTGCGCGGTCACTGGCGGGCCCCCTTCCGCGCGCGCTGCTGGCGAAGCCGGGCCGTGCGGGCCCTGCGGGCCGCCTCGGCGGAGGCCGACGGCGCCGTGTCCTTCCCCTGCTCACGACTGGCGCGGATGAGCGTGACCTGGGCCGCCACGGTGGTTTCCTGGAACAGGGCGACGATCGACGGCCGCAGCCCGCAGTGCTGCTCCAGCGCGTCCTGCAGCTTGCACATGGCGAGCGAATGGCCGCCGAGATCGAAGAAGTTGACGTCCGGCGGCACCGTGGCCACCCCGAGCACCTCCGACCAGGCGGCGGTCACCTGGGCGGTGAGCGGATCGTCGGAGAGGGACGCGACCGAGGGGCGGTCGGTGAGCGGTGCCGCGGCGAGCGTCCGCAGCAGCGCGCGGTCGAGTTTGCCGTTCAGGTTGCGCGGCAGGACCCGCAACTCGCCGGGCACCATCACGGAGGGCAGCTCCCGCGCGAGGGCGCGGCGCAGCGCGACCGGGTCCGCACCCTCCCGTGAGGCTACGAAGCCGATCAGGCCCGATCCCCGGGCGTCGGGCAGGACGACCGCGTCCTGGACGCCTTCCAGCGGGCGCAGCGTCGACTCGACCGCACCGAGTTCCACGCGGTGGCCGCGGATCTTGATCTGGTCATCCCCGCGTCCGATGAAGTCCAGCCCGTGGTCGGTGTTCCGGCGCACGATGTCATCGGTCGGTACATGCGCGCGCCGGGCTCGCCAGCGAAGGGGTCGTCGAGGAAGACCGCCGCCGTGGCCCAGGGACGGCCGAAGTAGGCCCGTGTCACCCCGGCCCCGCCGATGAACAACTCGCCCTCCGTGCCCGGCGGTACGGGCTGGAGCTCGTCGTCGAGGACGTGGAGGCGCGCGCCGGGGATCGGGCCGCCGATGCTGACCGGTCCGACGCCAGTGAAGCGGTGGTAGGTGGCCCACACGGTCGTCTCGGTCGGGCCGTACTCGTTGACCAGCTCCACCCCGGGGGAGTGGACCGTGAAGTGTCGGTCGACCAGTGACCGCGGCAGGGCCTCGCTCGCCACGAACACCTGTCGCAGGGAGGCCAGTGGACCGGTACCGGCGCGTTCGGCGGCGTCGAGCAGCAGCCCGTAGAGGGTGGGCACGCACAGGGTCCGGGTCACACGGTGGCGGCCGACCAGGGAGACCAGTCGATCGGGGTCGCGCAGTTCGTCCGCCGACGCCACGACCAGGCAGGGCGCTGTCACGTTGTTGTTTCGGCCCGGTTGTTCAGGTACTTCGACTGTCGGTGTTCGACGGAGGGCATGACCTCGCGGTGGGCGGCGCCGTAGGAGCGGAGCTTGTCGGTGACGATCACCCGTGGCACCGTGCGGGTCTTCTTCAAGAGGCGTCGCAGGAAGCGCCTGGCCGCGGCCTTGTCCCGGCGGTCCTGCACGAGGATGTCCAGGACGTTGCCGTCCTGGTCGACCGCCCGCCACAGGTACTTCTGTTCCCCGTTGATCTTGATGCAGACCTCGTCCAGGTGCCATTTGTCACCAGGCCGGGACTGTCGGCGGCGCAGCGCGCTCGCGTACTGCTGCCCGAACTTGGCGCACCAGCGGCGCACCGTCTCGTAGGAGACGACGATCACGCGTTCGAGCATGAGCTCCTCGACCTCGCGGAACGACAGGGGAAAGCGGTGGTACAGCCACACGCAGTGGGGGATGACCTCGACCGGGTACCGGTGCCCCTTGTACGACGGCGGCACGGCCCCCACGAACAGCCCCCTCCATCACGATGAACCAGAAGATGATTCCACCCGGTCAACCAACGTGACAACGCCATCTCCGCTGTTCAGTACGCCTCCCCGGGACGCGACGACCGCTCCAACCGTTCGCTGAACAGGGAGTGGGTGGAACTCACCAACACCACCCGCAGGGCGGTCAACCTCGACGGCTGGACCCTGCAGGACGCCTCCGGCCGCACCTACACCTTCGACCACTACCGCCTGGCGGGCCGTGCCACGGTCCGTATCCACACCGGTGAGGGCCGCGACACCCGCACCGACCTCTTCCAGGACCGCCGCCACTACGTGTGGGACAACAACTCCGACACCGCCACCCTGCGCAACGACCGCGGCCGCTTCGTCGACGACGAGTCATGGAGCCGCGACCGTCACCACAACCGCGGCGACGCCCGCCGCTGACACCACACACCGCGTGGGAGGCTGACGAGCCACCCGCCCACACGCGTGAAACGGCGGCGCGCCCGGCCCGCAACGGCCCCGGCGCTCCGTCGGCGTGAGGCATGACGCTCCACGGGGTTCGAGGGGGCCAGGGCCCTGCGGTCAGCCCGACCACGTCCCAGCCATGGTTCATGGCGAGGTGTCGCTTCCGTCCTCGCGGAACAACGGCATGTCCCGGGCGATGTCCACACCGACCTTGACCACCCGCTCGGGCCGTACAAGCGTGACAGTTCAGGCTCTCCCCGCTGCTGCCCCATCCGGCCGGTGCGCAAGGCGATGGTGGTACCGGAGATGGCGGAGCCGACGCCGATTCCCGCGAGTCTGGAACCATGGTGGAGAATCGCTGCCATGAGTGAGAACGTCTACTTCCAGGTTTCCGCGAACGGCGAGGACCTCGGCCGCATCGTCTTCCGGCTGTTCGACGACGTCGTGCCGAAGACCACCCGCAACTTCCGTGAGCTGGCCACCGGCCAGAACGGGTTCGGCTACAAGGGCGCGCCCTTCCACCGGGTCATCACCGAGTTCATGCTGCAGGGCGGCGACTTCACCAACGGCAACGGCACGGGCGGCAAGAGCATCTACGGTGAGAAGTTCGCCGACGAGAGCTTCCAGCTCAAGCACGACCGACCGTTCCTGCTGAGCATGGCCAACGCGGGCCCGAACTCCAACGGCTCGCAGTTCTTCATCACCACCGTGGTGACCCCGTGGCTCGACGGCAAGCACGTCGTCTTCGGCGAGGTCGTCGAGGGCGCGGACATCGTCAAGACGATCGGGGCGCTCGGCAGCTCCTCCGGCGCCACCGCAAAGAAGATCGTCATTGAAGAGAGCGGCGTCGTCCCCACCGTCTGATCACCGTTCGTTTGGGGCGCCTGTCCAGCGCCCCAAACGGGCGTCCACGTGACGTGGACCACGGCCCCTGTGGCCTACTGGGCACGGCCGCTGCGAAATCCGTCGGATCGGCGAAGGCCCGGGAGCCGTGGTCGGAGTGGAACACTGCGCCGTCCAGGCCGCCGCGGGTCGAGGCCGCCATCCGCAGTGCGTCGGCGACCAGGCCGGTGCGCATGTGGCCGGCGATGGACCAGCCGACGACCTTGCGGCTGAAGCAGTCCAGCACGGTCGCGAGATCGAGGCTCGGGCGTTTCCCCTTGAGCTGGAGTGTTGCGACGATCGCTAGAACTCAAGCGTTCCCCTGGGGCCAATGGACTCGTCGAAGCCATGGGACACCGGGAATCGGGCAAAGCACGAACCACGATTGGACCAAGAGCGCCGACGTCCCTTATTGATCCGAAACTCAATCGGTTCTATTCGAGGGTGTAGCGGACGTGTGGGCCGCCGAAGTAGCCGCGGACGATGTGTGG
>NZ_LRTR01000627.1 GCF_001550375.1 Streptomyces europaeiscabiei
GGTCGCGGGTGCCCGCCGCCGGCCGGCGCCTCCGCGGCGGAACCTGTTCACCCGGCGGAACCCGTTCAACCGGCGGCCTGCGCCTCCAGCTCCAGGACGCGTTCCATCAGCCGCTTGCCGCGGCCGCAGGAGGTGTCGAGCCGCGCCAGCGTCTCAGGCGTCGCGATCGAGCGGGCGACGGCGCTGTAGAGCACCGCGATCCGTTCCTCCAGATCACTGCGGTCGTTCATCACCTCCGACATCAGCTGGACCCCGCCGAACGCACCGACGATCATCTGCGCGGCGTCGTTCACCTCGACGTCCGGCAGTAGTTCGCCCAGCCGCTCGGCCTCGGTGAGGATCCTCAGGTGCTCCTCGATCCACGCCTGGTACGGGACCCGGCGGTTGATCTCGTGCACCTGGTCCACCGCGAGCCGGATGCTGCCCTGCAGCATCCGGTCGAAGGTCAGCCGGTGGGCCACCAGCAGGCCGATGTCCATGGCTTCCTGCAGCTGCACCGTGCGCTCGCGGGGCGGCACGTCCAGATACTGGATCTGGCCGCTCACCTGCTCGTCCAGCACGGCCTGGGCGAGTTCCACCTTGGACGTGAAGTGGAAGTAGAAGGCCCCCTTCGTCACCCCGCACCGGTTGTAGACATCCTGGATCGTGGCCCCTGCGTAGCCGTGTTCCGCGAAGACCTCCCCGGCCGCATCCAAGATTGCTCGTCGTGTCCTGAGCGCCCGCTCCTGCCGTGCCACGCGGCCTCCCCTCTGTGCTCGGCCGTCCAGGGCGGGACGGCCTTCCAGTGACGTACGGCGAGCCCGCTCCCACTACCGCAAAAACAAACCCGCATGCCTGTACCTTATCCGCCGCAAGAGGGATCATCCAGAGCCCGCTTACGGCCATGCACCCTCCGCCCGCCCAGGAACAGGCCGTACACACTCCCGGCCCCGCCCCGCCGGACGGGCTGCGCCAGGACCCCAAGGACACCGGGAGCGGAGCCCCGCCACGCCGGCCGGCTGCCCGCTGCGGCAGCACAGCACCAGCAGGGCGCTCACCCTTCGCGGCGGCGGCCGGTGCCCCCATGGACGACGCCCACGCTGTAGGCGTTGTGCGGGGTGCCGCCCAGCAGCAGGGCACCGGCGGACTGCAGAACCTGCTCCTGGGCGATCACGTGCTGGCACATCGTGTTGAGGTCGCGCAGCCAGCGGTCCAGCACGGAGGGCCGGTAGACAGCCGCGGTGGCCGCCAGGTCGAACAGATCGGACACCACCGAACGGGCGGTACGGAAGGCGTTCAACCGGGCCAGCACCGTGGCCACTTGCTCGTCACGGGTCGGCACATCACCGGCCTCCAGGATCTCCCACTGCTCGCGCAGGCTGCCGTACACGGCGTACCGCGCGGCCGACAGGTCCATCTCGGCCCGGGCGACGACCGTCTGGACGCGGTAGGTGTCCGACCACGGCATTCCGGTGGCAGTGTCGATCCTGGTGGCGGCCATCTGCCGGATGTGGTCGATCGCCGCGCGAGCCACACCCAGCGGCACACCGGGCATGTTGCGCAGCACCGCGTCCGCGGTGGCCGCCGCGCCGGTGATCCGGGGCTCCGCGAAACTGAAGGTGTACTCCTGCGGCACGTACAGACCGTCCGCGCGGTAGTCCCTGCTGCCGGAGGCGGCCAGACCCGTGCTGTACCAGGTGTCCTGGACCAGGAAGTCCTCCACGGGTGCCACGATGATCCGCCAGTTGCCCGGCGCGCCGGGCGGGCCGGGCTCCAGTTCACCGTTCCGGGTGACCAGAACACCGCCGACGACCCAGGTGCTGTGGGTGATGCCGCTGCCGAAATGCCACTGCCCGGTGACCCGGTAGCCGCCCGGCACCCGCTCGGCACGGCCCATCGGCATGATCGCACCGGCGGTGGCGGCATCAGGGTCGGCCAGCAGTCGGCGCGCGACGTCCTCGCCGAGGAAGCCCGCGTAGATCGGGGTGTCCATACCGATCATGGCGCACCACGCGGCGGAGGCGTCACCCGTGGCGAGGGCCTCGATGACCTCCGTCTGCTCGACGGCATCGAGTCCGGGACCGCCCCACGCCCTGGGCACGGCCATGCGGAAGACCCCGGTCCCGCGCAGCAGTTCGACGACATCGGGCGGCAGCCGCCGGATGTTCTCCATCTCCTCGGAGCGCTCCCGCAGCCTCGGCGCGAGGGCCCGTGCCCGGGCCAGGACGTCCTCCGCGGTGACAGGGGCCTCCTGCGTTGCGCAGGCGGAGTCCAGCAGGTCCATCAGGCTCATGCGCGGCTCTCCCAGCGTCCGTCGGGTCTCGTGCGGTTCGGGTGTGTCCCATGTGGTCCGGTGCGGCCCGTACGACGGGCGGCCCGGACGGTGCGGGCGGTGCGCGGTGTTCGTCACGCGTAACGCCCGGCGGCGATGACACGGTGGGGGTCGACGGCGTCCTTCAGCCGCCGGGCGAACGCCCGCGCCCCCACGCCCGGGGTGAGCCGGCCGGCCCAGTCGCCGTGCTCGATGTCGAGGCGGTAGGGGAGGAACCCTTCGGCCGTGAAGAGGTCATAGAGCCGGTCCAGAGCCCGGTGGGCGCGTGCGGCCTGCTCGGTGTCACGGGCGAACCTCATCGTCACGACACAGTCGACGACATCCGCGTTGAGGGCGTTGAGCGTGGCGCCGCAGCGGATCCCGCTCTCCCTGCCCACCTGCTCGACCAGCTCGTGCGCCCGTTCCAGTGCCGGGCCGGTGAAGGGGACCAGCGGCAGGAAGAGCAGGAAGCCGCCCTCCTCGTCGAGCCGGCCGGCGGGCCGGCCGGTCTTGGCCTCGAAGAGGGTGTCCGTCGGGTCGGGGTCACCGGCGTAGGCCCGCTCCACCCGTACGGCGCCGTCATGGCCCGCGGCGGCCGGGTCGGAGGCGTCGGTGTCCGACACCGCGCTGAACAGGGCGGACCGGACGGCCTCGGTGACGATGACTCTGGTCAGCGCGTCCACCGCCTCCGGGGTCCCGTCGACGCACACATGCACCAGGTACTGTCCGGCCGGGCCGGCGTAGGCCCTGGCCGCGGTCTCGTTGTACATCTTCACCACGCCGCGGGTCAGGCCCTGGCTCACCCAGCGGCGCACCTCGGCGGTCGCGGAGCGCACCTTGTCGGGGCTGAAGCTGAGCCGGACCACCCGCAGCGCCTCGGGCCTCGGCAGCAGCCGCACCGTGGCCGCGGTGACCACGCCGAGACCGGACTGGACGAACAGCTGCACCAGCGAGGGGCCGAGGCCGTGGGCGTAGACCGGGGTCGCGCGGCCGGGTTCGGGCCACCAGCCGACCCGGATCAGCTCACCGCTGGGCAGGACGGCCTCGACGCCCGTCAGATCCTCCGTGCGCTGGTGGCGCAGGCCCACACCACGGTCCAGGGCATTGCCGACGATGCTGGTGTGCGCGGAGGAGGCGGTCACGTTCACCATGCGTTCGGTGCCGTGCAGGAGTTCGGCGAGCCGGGCCTGGCTCACCCCGGGCTCCACGACGGCCCAGCCCCCGGCCACGTCGATGTCGCGGATCCGGTCGAGGCCGGACAGGTCGAGCACGACCGCACCGTCCCCGGCGGGCTCACGCGAGCCCAGTCCCCAGTTGCCTCCGGTGCTGAAGGCGTGCAGAGGGGTGCGGGCCCCGCCGTCCGCGAACAGTTCGACGACCCGCCGCACCTCCTCGGCCGTACGCGGACGCACCACACCGCAGACGTCCCGCGCCCGGTACAGCCCGGCGTTCGGCCCCAGCACGGAGTCCGGCTCCGCGCCGCTGACGCCCCGGGGGCGCGTGACCCGGTCGGCGCCCACGACTCGTGCGGCCCTGTCCAGCACGGCCTCGACGCCCGCACCGGCGGACACCTCGTGCTGAAGGTCGGTCACGGAACGAACGGTCACGGACGCACCTCGGTTCCTTCGCGGATGAAGCGGTGAGGTCCACGGCGGCTCCGCAGACACGACAGGCACCTACCGCCACGCTAGAAACCGCCCCACCACGGCTCCCCGCCGATCGCGCACGGGCTCTGACCATTTCGCGCACGCGTTCGGGACCGCGCCGTCCGGGCGGCCGGCGGCGCCGGCGGCGGTTGAATCCCGGTTCTGGTTCACCTGTTTCTTGCGAGGAGGCCCCGGCGTGCACGCCGGGGAGGGATCGCATCCGGGTGTCGCGACGCGGAGCGTCGCCGTATCCGGTTCGGGGCGCGGAGCGCCCGTGCCGCTGTCGGCATCGTCGAGGTGGATGCGCACGCGTGTGCCTGTGGTCGCTGGTCGGGGTGGTGGCTGGGGGATCGGGGGGCGTTTGTGCGGCTGTCGTACGTATGGTCCTTCGCGGGGTTCGGGACGGCACGGTGTCCCGGCCGGGGGCCGTGAGGGGGCGAGATGACGCAGACGACGGCGGCTGTGGAGGCCGGGCAGGCCCGTTACACGTACCGGCTGCGCGTGTCGTGCGCCGCCCGTACCGCGCTGGCGGCGGAGTGGGGCCGATGCCGCTGGGTGTGGAACGAGTGCGTCGCCAAGTCCAGGGCCGTGCACCTGCGCAACAAGGCCACCGGCGAGAAGGCCACGTGCGGTCCGGCTCAGCTCGACCGGATGCTGACCGAGGCCCGCGCCCGTACGCCGTGGCTGCGTGAGGGCTCCTCGGTTGTCCAGCAGCAGACCATCCGCGACTTCGGCCGCTCCCGCGCCAAGGCACACAAGGACATCGAAGCGCGCCTGCCCATGACGCGCCGGGCCGGGATGCCCACGTACAAGAAGAAGCGCGAGGCGCTGGCGACCCTCAACTACACCAAGCGCGGGTTCCGGCTGAAGGACGGCCGTCTGCACCTGGCGGGCGGCATCGTCCTGACGGTGGTGTGGTCGCGGGAACTGCCGGCGGAGCCGTCCTCGGCGCGCGTGTACCAGGACAGCCTCGGGCACTGGTATGCCTCGTTCGTCGTCCCCGCCCAGATCCAGCCCCTGCCTCAGACCGGCCGCGCACTCGGCGTCGACTGGGGCGTGAAGGAGACCGCGACCACCACCTCCGACGCGCACGACCTCCCCCACGCCGAACACGGCAGGAAGGCCAAGGCCGAGCTGACCCGGTACGACCGGATGGTGGCCCGCCGCAGGCCGGAGAAGGGCAGGCCCGGGTCGAAGGGCTACCGCGAGGCGGAGAAACTGCGGGCGAAGGCGCACAAGAAGGTCGCCAGGCAGCGTGCGGACACCGGTCGCAAGTGGGCCAGGAAGGTGGTCCGCGACCACGACGCCATCGCCGTCGAGGACTTCCGCCCGAAGTTCCTGGCCAGGACCATGGCTTGCAAGGCCGCCGACGCCGCCATCGGCGCCACCAAGGCCGCTCTGATCGAGATGGGCGGCAAGCACGGGCGGGACATCCGCCTCGTCCACCCCGCGCACACCACCATGGACTGCGCGCACTGCGATGCGAGAGCCAAGCATCGTCTGCCGCTGGGTGAGCGCACCTACACCTGCACCTGCACCGCGTGCGGAGCCGTGTCCCCACGGGACAAGAACTCCGCCCGCGTCATGCTCGTCCGGGCAGGTCTCAACCCGGCTGGCGCCGATGGCGGAAGACCTCCTGGAGCGCTGCTCCAGGAGGCGGCCTGAGCCAGGAATCCCCTTCCCTTCAGGGAGGGGAGGATTCAAATGGAGAGGGGACCGAGGTCGGCGGCGGTCTCGGCCAGTGCGCGCAGGGCGGGGCCGTCGGCGCCGGATCGCCACGTGAGGGCCCAGTGCATGGTGGGGGCGTCGCGAACGGGGAGGAAGACGATGCCGGGGGGACGGTTGTAGCGGGCGGCGATCTCGCCCAGCGGGTGGACACACTGTCCGGAGGCGACCAGGGAGAGAACCTCGTGGAAAGTCCGCGCGGCGGGCCCGCGCGGGATACGGCGGCCGAGCGGCGTACGTGTGGGGACCATGGCCGCGATCCAGTACTCGGGGGCCTCGGGGCCGAAGTCGACGACATGGTTGTCGCCGAGGTCCTCCAGCGACGCGGTCCCGCGCTCGGCCAGCGGATGGTCTGCCGCCACGGCGAGCACGCGGCCTCCGGTCAGCACGGTCGGGCCGACCGTGAGGTCCGGTTCGGCCACCGGGAGCCACAGCACGTGCGCGTCGTGCTCTCCGGTGCGCAGCGCGGTGAACGGGTCGCTGCCGTTGATCTCGCCGAACTGGACATCGCTGCCGGGGTGGAGGGAGCGGAAGGCCTCGATGAGGGGGCGCAGTTCGTGGCCGGCATGGCCGAACACACCCAGGCGCAGCGTCTGCCCCCTCGCCCCCGCGCCGGCCGCCTCGGCGCGGGCGAGCCCCTCCCGGAGAAGGTCGACTGCGTGCTGGAGGTCCTCGCGCAGACGCCGGCCGACCGGGGTCAGGGCGACGCGCCGGCTGGTGCGCTCGAACAGGACGACGCCGAGGCGCCGTTCCTGCTTGGCGATGGCCTGACTGACGCGGGCCTGGGAGACATGAAGCCGCTCCGCGGTGCGGCCGAAGTGCAGCTCCTCGGCCAGGGTCAGGAAGATCTCGATGTCACGCAGCTCCATGAACAACCCCCACCCATACATAACCCCCACCCATACATAACCAGCACGTTATGAATAGCTCAAGGAACCTTACATTGTTCCGCTGTCCCACCCGCACCGATGCTGGATCCATCACCACCGGACAGGCGGCACACGCCTGACGCACACACGGACGGGGAGGGAAACCGATGGGCGACATGCGGGCCATCGCCGATCGCGTCGAGATAGAGGCGCTGCGGGCCGAGCTCACGGACGCGGTGATGATGCGTGACTTCGACCGCGCCGTCTCGCTGTTCACGCCCGAGGGCGCCATGCGCTGGCCGCACATCGACACGGAGTTCGTCGGCCGCGAGGAGATCCGCGCGGGGATCGAGTGGGGCCAGTCGCTCTGGGAGTTCTTCGTGCAGAACGCCCACCCGGGCGTCATCCGGCTGGACGGCGACACCGCGGCCGGCCGGGCGCACATCCAGGAGTTCGGACGGATGCGCGACGGCAGCTCGCACCTGAACTACGCCGTGTACCACGACCGTTACGAGCGGACCACCGACGGCTGGAAGTTCAGCGAACGCATCTACGAGGTCCGCTACCTCGACCCCACCCCGCTCCGCGGCTCGGCGCCGGAGCGCCTCGGCTGATCCGTCCCGCACGCCGCCACGGCGCGCCAGGCCGACGTCGTGCATGCCAATCCCTGAAAACGGAGGAAAGAAACCATGGCTGAGAACACCGAAGTCGTCGTGATCGGCGGCGGTTACGCCGGGGTCATGGCGGCCAACCGGCTGACGCAGCGCGACGACGTGACCGTGACGCTGATCAACTCCCGCCCGGACTTCGTTGAGCGGATCCGACTGCACCAGCTGGCGGGCGGAACGCACAAGGCCGTCAGCGACTACCGGAAGGTCCTGGGCGAGCGCATCCGGCTGGTGGTCGACACCGTGACCCGGATCGACGCGCCGGGGCGCCGGGTGGAGCTGGCGAGCGGCGACACGGCCGGCTACGACTACCTGATCTACGCGGTGGGCAGCGGCAGCGCCGACCCGGGCGTGCCCGGAGCTGCCGAGTTCGCCCACCCGATCGCCACGCTCGAGGAGGCGCAGCGCCTGCGGACGGTCCTCGACGCCGCTCCCGCCACGGCCCCCGTGACGGTGGTCGGAGCCGGTCCGACCGGCATCGAGACCGCCGCCGAACTGGCGGAGACGGGCCGCACCGTCACCCTGGCCTGCGGCGGGCCGCTCGGGCCCTACCTGCACCCGAACGGCCGCCGCTCGGCCGCCGAGCGGCTGGCCGGCCTCGGTGTGAGCGTGCTGCAGGGCCCCGGCACGAAGGTCACGGAGGTGACCGGCGACACCGTGCGCCTCGGCGACGGACGTGAGCTGTCGAGCGAGGTCACCATCTGGACCGCCGGGTTCGGCGTGCCGGACCTGGCCGCCCGCAGCGGGCTCAGCACCGACACCCTGGGCCGTCTGCTCACCGACGAGACCCTGACGAGCATCGACGACGAACGGATCGTCGCCGCCGGGGACTCGGCGGCACCGTCGGACATGCCGTTCCGGATGAGCTGCCAGGCCGCCGGCCCGCTGGGCGCACACGCCGCCGACACGGTGCTCAGCCGCATCGCGAGCAAGCGGCCCGCACCGATCGACCTGGGGTTCGCCGGCCAGTGCATCAGCCTGGGGCGCCGCGCGGGCATCTTCCAGTTCGCCCACAAGGACGACACCGCCAAGCGGCTCCACGTCGGCGGCCGAACAGGCGCGAAGGTGAAGGAACTCGTGTGCAGGCTCACCATCAAGCAGCTGGTGAACGAGGCACGCAAGCCCGGCTCACACACCTGGGCCAAAGGGGCACAGGGCCGCCCACTGCTGCGGGCCCAGCGCCGCGAGACGGCGGCCACCGCCGAACGGTCCGCCTGAACCACGCACCGGCAGCCGACGCGGTGCCGCATGCCGATGGTCCCGGCGCACGGCCCCGGCCGTGACGTCCTCCCGCGACACGAACCGCGATCATCCACCGCGCAAGATCGATTATCGACACACCCACTGGGGGTTCAGTCATGATCCTGATCACCGGGGCCACCGGCGTCGTCGGCCGGGAAACCGTCCGCCTCCTGGCCGAAGGGGGAGCGGAAGTCGCCGCTGTCACCCGCGACCCGCACGCCGGATTCCCCGCGGGCACACAGCTCCTCCACCCCGCGAAGGTTCCCACCATCGACGGCGTGGAGGCCATCCTGCTCAGCCCGCGCGCCACCGGATCCACCGCTGCCGACCTGTTGGCCCGCGCCCGCGAGACGGGCGCGGCAAGGGTGGTCGTGCTGTCCTCCGTCACCGTGCAGTACCCGGCCGGGCACGCACGCTTCCGCCGCCAGTTCCACGCGGCCGAGGAAATCGCCAAGGGCAGCGGCCTGGACTGGACGATCCTGCGCTGCGCCGATTTCGCCGCCAACACCCTGGCCTGGGCCGGGCAGATCCAGGCGACCGGGACCGTGCGGGGGGCATACCCGCACGCGAGGACCTCGACCGTCGACGAGCGTGACATCGCCGCGGTGGCCGCCCTCGCCCTGACCCACCCGCAGCACCGCGGTCAGACGTACCTGCTCACCGGAGAGCAGCCGCTGAGCCAGCCGGAGAAGGTCGCCGCGCTCGGCGCGGCGCTCGAGCGGACACTGTCCTTCGTCGAGGCCGCACCGGACGAGATCCGCCGCGGCATGCTCGCCGCCGGCCTGCCCGAGGAGGTACCCGACCGGCTGCTCGGCTCGCTGGCCGACTACGCCCGCGAAGCCGGGCCCACCACCGACACCGTGCGGCGGCTGCTGGGCCGCCCGGCACGCACGTACGCCACCTGGGCGCGAGACCACCGTGCCGCCTTCACCGCAGGAGGACCCCGATGAAACTCACGATCGTGGCCGCCACCGGCGGTATCGGACGGCACCTGGTCGAACAGGCGGTAGCCGGCGGGCATGACGTCACCGCCGTGGCCCGCCGCCCACGTGAACTGCCGGGCGGCGTCCGGACGGTCGCCGTCGACCTCACCCGACCCGACCCGCGGACGCTCGCCGCGGCGGTACGCGGCGCCGACGCCGTACTGTCCGCGCTCGGCCCGCGAAACCCGCGCGCGGACGCGGGCATCACCTCGCGTGGCACCCGCGCGATCGTCGCGGCGATGCATGCCGAGCACGTCCGGCGGATCATCATCGTCAGCGCCGCACCCGTCGGGCCGGTGCCGGTGCCGGGCCGGCCGACGCCACCCAGGCACGATCCCGGCGATGGCTTCTTCATGCGCTACCTGGGCGGCCCGTTGACCCGGGCAATGTTCGGCCGGCACTACGCCGACCTCGCCGTCACCGAGCAGACCCTGCGCGACAGCGGACTGCAATGGACGGTCTCACGCCCGCCCAAGCTCACCGACAAGCCGCTGACCGGCACGTACCGGACAGCGTGGAACCGCAACATCCGGGGCGGATTCTCCGTGCCACGCGCCGACGTCGCCCACCACATGCTCGCCATGGTGAACCAGCCGGACACCATCGAGCAGGTCGTAGGAATCGCGAACTGACCAGTACCAGCCACCCACACGACCCGGGCCGCAGGTGAGAGAACGAGCGACGACCCGCGACGGCAACCAACAAGACCAGGAAGACGCCCCGGCCGTCCCGCCCGCCCCTTCGCCGCCCGGGTCACCCTCACAAAGAACGTGATCACGACGAAGCGCACCCCGTTTCGTCAGCCCCGAATACGCGGGGCTGTTCGCCGGATCCCTCACCTCAGCCCTTGCCCCGGCACTCTCGCCGCGCGGCTTCGACAGCACCGTCCACCGATCTTGCCGGGCAAGGGTGCCCGGTCCTTCGGACTCGCCGTGGACCTCGCGGATCTCCTCGGCCGGGATCCGGTCCTTGTGCTGCCGGGCGGCCCGGGCCTCGGCGCCGGCGAGCCACTTGCAGTAGCTGGACCGGTTCACGTCCAGGACCTGACAGAGCCGCTCCACCTCGTAGGTGTCCCGGTGGTCGTCAACGAACTGGAAGCGGCTCCTCACCAGTTCGTCTCTCCGGCGAAATACTTGGCCGCCCTTGCGGAGGATGTCCCGCTCGGTGGCGAGCTTGCGTTCACTCGCCTCGAACTCGGCCACCCGGGCCTGCAACTGCCGCACCCGCTCGTCCGGATCAGCGGACGGCACCGCCTCCCGAGGCGGGCCGCCCGGCTTCGCAGCCGCAGCGGTGACGCCACGCCGTTCGCGGTCCCGCGGCACCCCCTCACGCAGGGTCGCCCGGTTGACGCCCAGGTCGGCGGCGGTGCTCTTGTAGGGCGCCCCGGGTGTGGACTCGTACAGGGCCACGGCATCGGCCTTGAACTCGTCCGAGTAGTCCTTCACCACCATCGGCGGTCTTCTCGCTTCCTCCGGATCAAGCAGATCCAGTATCGGCGTGTCCACCACTCAGGGGAGGCCCCGTTTGGCGCTGTGCCCGTTCCGTCTCGAGCAACCTTCGCGAACGCCTCGCGGTCTTGCCTGGTGCCGGGGTCGGGGCAGTGCCCTTGCCGATGGGTCGGCATAGGGGTGGACGACGCCTTGCCGAGTGCCTGAGCGAGGGTGGAGATGACGAATCCGAACACCGTGGTGACGTGGGTGGACGCACGCGACAGACTGCCTCGGAGCGGTACACCGGTGGCAGCAGCGATCACGGGTCGGTATCCGGCTGACAGCGTCACTGAGTCCGATACGGCGTTGGGTGAGGAATTTTGGCTGGTGAGGCCGATGTACTTCACGACTCTGCACTGGAGTGAGGACGGGGCAGAGCACAGGGACTGCTTCGTCGACTCCGACGGGATCGTCCGTTTGCCCTACGGCCTCACCAGTGCCGAAACCGTGACTCACTGGGCGGAGCTGCCCACCCTGCCAGGCAGGACGACGCACATGGTTCTCGGGAAGGACACGCACACAGCTCTCCAGAACGTGTGGGGCCCTCATCCCATTACCTGACCCACTCCCTACCGGCACCTGCGGCAGTACGTCGTTTCCGCCGGCCTGGACAGCACCCCGGACTCCGCGGTGGAGGTGGTCCCGGGAGACCCGATCGATTTCGTCCGGATGCTGAAGAAGGAGGACGGGCTCGGCATCTGGCTGTGCGGCGGCGGGAAGATCGCCGCGGTGCTGCGGGACGAGATCGATGAGCTCATCGTCAAAATCAACCCGGTCGTGATCGGTTCGGGCATCCCGCTGTTCGATTCCGGCTGCTCACCTCAGCGTTACGAGGTCGTCTCGGGCCAGGTCTTCGACGGTGGCGTCACGATCATGACCTATGCCAAGGGCCGGCCATGAGGAACGTCAGCCCCTGACCGGGGCGGTCCGTGCCCGGGCGGTGCGCCGGACACGGACCGCGTGGAGGGCTGTCAGGAGCGGCCTGCTCCTCCGCCGGGCTGTTCGCAGTGCTCGTGGCTGATCCGCCCCCCGCCGGCGATCGGTACAGTGGCAAGGAACTCCGCCGGCAGGTCGAAGGCATCGGCAAGTGCCATGGTGTGTGGGGCCAGGCGAGCGACAAGGCCGTTGACCGTGGACCAGAGCGAGCGGACATGCTCGGCTGTCATGTGGTTGTCGGCGAGCAGGAGTCCACTGTGCGCACTGAGCTGCTGGAGCAGGAAGAGGCGGCATAGCTCCTCCAGTATCCGGCGGGCTTCGGGGTCCTCTGCCCGGGCCGCGGCGGCCGTGAAGGCGTCAGCCGCCTGCAGGCAGGCGTACGCCGAGACCATCTCCAGCGCGGGTGCCGACGCCTCGTTCCAGCGGCCGAGCGGGTCGCCCTTGGGGCCTTGACGCAGGGCGTCGCGTGCCCGGCTCTGCCAGCCGGTGACGACCTCGGCCAGCAGCTCGCGCAGGAACGACAGGTCGGTCAGCGGTCTGTCGCCCGGCGTACCCCCGGCCGCGGGCCGGTCGTCGTCCTGGCGGTCGAAGAGCATCTCGGAGGCCGCCTTCAGCCAGATCACCAGGTTGTCGCCCTCGGCGGTGATGCCGCCCTCCACGTTCGACGGCAGGTCGGATATGCCGTTGACGGGGAAGAAGCCCTGGGCGCCGCACCGCTCACGGGACTCGGTGGTGATGGCGCGGGCCTGCCAGGTGATCCAGCCCTTGGCGACGGCCACCAGGCGGGCGGTGTCTTCGCGGTCCTCGGGGGAGTGCCCGACCCAGCGGGTCAGTACGGACCGGTGCAGGAAGGTCATGGCGTAGGCCAGTGTCAGGGAGTGCAGGAGCCGGCCGTGGTGACTGCGGTGTGCCATCAGCGGCACGCGCAGCCCTCGTCTGGGTCCGCTGACCTGACGTGAGTGGGCGTGTCGGACCGCGATGACCAGGGAAGCGCGGGCCATGCCGAGGGTTCCGGCGCTCATGCAGAGCTTGCCGGTGGTGACGCGGTCGATGGACTGCAGGAACCGCTTGCGCGGGCTGCCCATGGTGCTGGTGAAGGTGCCGTGGGCGTCGAGGCGGCCGTGGTCGGCCTGGAGCAGGGCCTCGCGGGGGAGCCGGACGTGGTCGAACGCCGTGAGGCAGTGGTCGACCGGGGTGCCGGTCCGGTTGGGCAGCCGTCGTACGCGTACCCCGGGCAGGTGGCCGTTGTCATCGCTCAGCGGTGTGAGGAAGAGGTAGACCCCCTGGTCCTCGCCGTCGATCAGCAGCCGTGCGGCCACGACGGCGGTCTTGGGGCCGCCGGTGAGGCTGGTGTTCGGCATGAACTTCTGGGCTCCGGCCGTGGGCGTGTTCAGGACGAACTCGCCTGTTTCCCGGTCGAGTTCGGCTGTGGTCTGCAGGGCCGGTGCGTCGTTGCCGTGATCCAGTTCCGTGCACAGGAAGGTGCCCGTGCGGCGCATGGAGGTGAAATCGGACAGGTCCCGGCCGGCGTTCTCGTGGTCGAGGAGGCTGCCGAGGAACAGGTTGTAGTGGATGCTCGCCAGCGTGCACAGGCCCCCGTCGACGACGCCGGTCCACTCGTGCAGCGCGGCGAGCCGCTCGGGATCGCGGGCCAGTTGCTCGGGGAAGTCGATCACCTCGTTGACCTGGCGGAGCCGGTCGTAGGAGAGCGCGACCCGTTGCTCGGGCGTCAGGCCCGGCCGGTGGTGAAACCTTTCGTCGGTGAGCAGGCCGCGCCAGGGGGCGTGGACGGACGTCCGGCTGTCCTCGTCGAAGAGGAGCCGGGCGAGTTCCCCGCTGAGGACTCTGTGCGGCTGCTGCGGTGTCCGGGCGGTCCGCTCGCTGCGGCAGGAGTCCTCGGCGGACGGGAACACGACGGTCCCGGAGGGAAGGTGGCCAGGAAGAAGCGCAGCTGTCATGAAAGCCCCCGTGAAAGCGTGGTGCGCGACTGATGGAAGCCGGGGGGAGCCCCCGCTTCCCTGCCGTTGGTCATCGGCGAGGCACATCTTTCCCTTCCCCCACACACTTTGGGAAGTCTTGAAAAACCGATTGATCGGTTTTAAAGTGAGGGCTCGCTTGCGCCACCGACCGTGCAGACACAGGAATCTTCGCGGTTCACCAGGCTCTTCCCGTCGCCATCGACGTGGTCGGGAGTGGTGAGGTCAGTCTGCATGCGGAATAATACCGACTGGTATTTTCTGATGGGAGGAAGAGCGGTGGCGCTGCAGGAACGGGCGATCCGGACACGAAGGGCAATCCTCGTGGCCGCGGCCGAAGTGTTCGACGAGGTCGGATACGAGGCCGCGACCATCAACGAGATCCTGAGGCGCTCCGGGCTGACGAGGGGTGCTCTGTACTTTCACTTCGGTTCCAAGGAGGAACTGGCCCAGGGGGTGCTGGCCGTACAGGTCGACGCTCTCCCGCCGGTCCCCAAGCAGGAGCTCAAGCTGCAGGAGTCCTTGGACGAGGCCCTGTTGCTGGCCTATCTGCTCAGGCGGGAGACCGGCGACCCCATTGTCCGCGGCAGCGTGCGGCTGACCATCGACCAGGGGGCGGCCCAGGGAGGGCTCGACGCGCGGATTCCGATGTGGGCGTGGGTCGAGCACACCCATGCCCTGCTGAACGAGGCGAAGACGAACGGCGAGCTGTTGCCGCACGTCGACACGCTGAGCCTCGCGAAGCTCGCGGTCGGGGCGTTCACCGGGGTGCAGGTGCTGTCCAACATCATGACCGACCGCGAGGACATGCCGGAGCGGGTGACCGACCTCTACCGGAACCTGATGGGGGCCGCCGCGGTGCCCGCGGTGCTCTCCCGCCTGGACTTCGGGTCCGGCCGGGGCCTGCGGATCTACGAAGAGGCCATGAAACTCCGTCAGGCCGACGCGGAACCGAAGGCCGCTCAGGACGCCGCGCGGTGATGCGTCCGGGGGGCCGGGTACGACGCGTTCCTGCTGTGTGATCGGTGTGCCCGACGGGCACGAAGCAGCCAGCTATGAGGGGGAATCACAGATGGAAGCGACTGCCTGCCCATATGCGCTCGACGTCCTCGGGCGCGACCTGCCCGGCGAGGCCGCGATGCTGCAACGCACCGGCCCCGCCGTCGAGGTCGAGCTGCCCGGGGGGGTGCGGGCCTGGGCGATCACCCGGCAGCGGTACATCAAGCAGTTGCTCACGGATCCCAGGGTGTCCAAGGACGCCCGGCAGCACTGGCCGGCGTTCGTCGAGGGGCGCATCTCCGACGAGTGGCCGCTGTATCCGTGGGTGGCCAACGAGAACATGCTCTTCGCCTACGGCGAGAAGCACACCCGGCTGCGCCGGCTGATCGCCAGCGCGTTCACGGTGCGGCGCACGGAGGCCCTGCGGCCCCGCGTCGAGGCGATCACCGCCGAGCTCCTCGACGATCTGGCGCTGCTGCCGGCCGGACAGCCTGTCGACCTGCGTGCCCAGTACGCCAAGCTGCTGCCCCTGCGGGTCATATGTGAGCTCTTCGGCGTCGCGGAGGACCTCAGGCAGCCGCTGTGCACCGCGCTGGAGATGGTGTTCAGCACGTCGGCGGCCGCGGCGGAGATGGCCGCGGCGCAGCTGGAGGTCTTCGGGATGCTGGGCGTGCTGGTCCGGCACAAGCAGGACCAGCGCGGCGACGACCTGACGTCCGCCCTGATCGCCGCCCGCGACGAGGACGGTGCACTCAGCGAGGAGGAACTGCTCGGCACTCTCTACCTGATGATCGCGGCCGGTCAGGAGACGACCTGCACGCTGATCGGCAACGCCGTGGGCGCGCTGCTGGCCGACCCCGGGCAGCTGGACCACGTGCGGGCCGGGCGCGCCGACTGGGGCGACGTCATCGCCGAGACCCTGCGCAGCCGTAACCCGGCGGCCTACTCGCCCATGCGTTTCGCGGTGGACGACATCGACCTGGACGGAGTGCTGATCGGCAAGGGGGATCCGATCATCGTCTCCTTCGCCGCCGCCGGCACCGATTCCGGACAGCACGGGCCGGACGCCACCCGCTTCGACCTGATGCGGCCCGGGCGCCGTGACCACATCGGCTTCGGGCACGGCGTCCACTTCTGCATGGGGGCCCCGCTGGCCAGGCTGGAAACCGTCAGCGCTCTGGCCGGGCTCTTCGAGCGTTTTCCGCAGATGGAGCTCGCCGTACCGGCGGACGAGATCGATCCCGTGCCGTCCTTCATCGTCAACGGATACAGCTCGCTGCCCGTGCTGCTGGGCCGCCCGGTGGGGAGTGACCCTCACAAGTAAACCAGCTGTCCGGTTTAACGGAGGGCGGGGTAGGGCGGCCGACGGCCGTTCGAGCCGCCCTCCACGGATGCTCCGGCGCCGCGAGACCGCCGCATGACTGGATACGGGCTGACCCGAACCAGCAATGGGGGAGAAAGACATGGCGGCAAGCCCCGGTACACGCAGCCCCTACTTCACCGTCTATCGCCCGTCCCCGGACGCCTCCGTCCGTCTGGTCTGTCTGCCGCACGCGGGCGGGGCAGCCAGCTTCTACGTCCCCGTGGCCCAGGCTCTCGCCCCGCGCGTGGAGGTCCTGTCCGTGCAGTACCCGGGCCGGCACGAGCGGCACAGCCACCCGCTCGTCCCGGACATCGGCACCCTCGCCGACCGGATCGCCGACGCCCTCATGGCGTGCACCGACCGTCCCTACGCGCTGTTCGGCCACAGCATGGGCGCCCTCGTCGGTTTCGAAGTGGCACGCCGGATGGAGGACGCGGGCCGCGGCCCCGTCGAACTGTTCGCCTCCGGCAGCCGTGCCCCCTCCGTGGAGCGGCGCGGCGAGATGTGGCACCGGACCCCCGACGCCGAGTTCGTCGCCCGGGTGCAGTCCATGGGCGGCGCTGGATCCGAGCTGCTCGACGACCCCGACATGCGGCGGATGCTGCTGCCCGCCCTGCGCAACGACTACCGCGCCATCGAGCAGTACGAGTACCGGGCGCAGTCTCCGCTCGCCTGCCCGGTCACGGCGTTCGCCGGTGCCGACGACCCGCGGGTCACCGTCGCCGAGGTGCGTTCTTGGGCACGGCACACCACGGGACCGTTCAGCGTGGAGGTCCATCCCGGAGGGCACTTCTTCCTCGCCGACCACCGGGAAGCCGTCCTGGAGACGGTCACCGGCCACCTGGGGGACCGGGCGCTGCGCCCGTGCCCTTGAGGAACGCTCGGAGTCCGTCGAGTCCCGGCCGATCGGCGTTCGAGCGGTCGTCGAGTCATCGTCGGCACAGTCGTCAACAGCCGAGGCGCGCGTCCGGCAGGCCGGCGCGCGGCTCGTCGCCGTGTCCGCAGGAGCCGAAGGGGGGCTGATCCGCGTCACCATGGCCGTCGCAGCCGCCACCGCAGGGGACCTGGCCGTCGCCGGCGGCCCCGTCCGTCCGGCCACCCCGTCCGCCGCCGACGCCGACCGGCGTGCCACGCGGCTCGAAGCGCTCCTCGGCGACCCCTACGCCCCCGACAACCCGCACGGCCTGACCGCCCTGTTCGAGGCCGACGCCCGGGGACGGCCGCCCGAGCAGACGGAACTGCTGCTCGAGCAGTTCGGACTGAGCGCCGAATGCGTGCCCGTCGCGGACGGCGGGCGGCTGACCAGGGCCGACCTGCTCGCCAGGGTGCTGCGGCCCGTCTTCCGCCGCGACGTGACCCTCGGAACCGCGGTGGGCACCGCCCCGGTGCTGGCCGCAGGGCCGGTGTGGGCCGCCGGCACCACCCACCGG
>NZ_LRTR01000628.1 GCF_001550375.1 Streptomyces europaeiscabiei
ACATCGACGTGTACGCCGGGTCCACGGCAACGATCGACAGGCCGTGTTCGGACGCCATGGACACGAGCCGGGCCTTGAGCTTGCCGGTGGGGATGCCGGAGATGAGCTGCCGGAAGCGCTTACGTCTGCCGTGCTTCTCGCGGGTCTTCTCGGCGGCGAAGTCCAGGTTCTCCAGGCCGATGGCTTTGGCGCCGCACCGGTCGGCCCAGTGCAGCAACCGGCTGATGGCGTGCCGGACCTGGGCGTCACGGTGGTCTGCGCTGCCGGACAGGTCGTAGAAGAACCGTTTGGGGTCGCCGACCGGGTTGCCGTGCCGGTCGAGCCGGTAGGCGGCGAAGTGGTCGGCGTTGGTGTCCACGCCGACCATGCCCTCGGACCGCGCCGTCTGAAGCGGGATCGTCTGGACAACGGGCCGTGTCCACGACGCTGTCAGGTACCAGCGGCCCCGCTCCACGTCCAGGTGGATACGGTAGGCCACGGCCCGGTTGTCTTCGATCCGGTCGCGCCACTCGGCTCCCCGGTGCTGGAACTGCACGCGGGTGGCGAGGACGTACCGGCCGTGCTTGCTGTTGGCCAAGTGGGCGAGGGGGGCGGGCAGTTTGATGCTGACCTCGCCATCCGGCGTGACGCGGATGGTCTCGTTGCCGAAGCGTTTGCCGGACTCGCCGTCGGCGGCGAGGAACCACCGTTCGGCTTCCCACCGCTCACGCCACTGCTCGGCGGTGAGCTGGGCGGATTCGAGGCTGTGACGGTTGTTGATCAGGCGCCGGCCGCCGCGCGCGACGTGCACGACACCGGCCTCACGCTCAGCGCGGGCCACGTCCAGGCGGTGTTCCAGGGTCGTCAGACGGCGGGATTTCTGGAACCACTCGCCCCGACTGCGGTATCCGCCGGGTGCCTGCTTGGTGCCCTTCTCCCCGATCGGCTGGGAGAGGCGGTGCATCAGCGTCCGCACACC
Organism: Streptomyces europaeiscabiei; assembly: GCF_001550375.1. Classification (GTDB taxonomy): domain Bacteria; phylum Actinomycetota; class Actinomycetes; order Streptomycetales; family Streptomycetaceae; genus Streptomyces; species Streptomyces europaeiscabiei. Next base: position 959 of record NZ_LRTR01000628.1, read on the forward strand.
GGCCTCAAGCCCTTGGATGTGGGCGAGCTGACAGCGGCGGGACAGCGCCCACTGATCGTGAGTGGCCTTCGTGATCGAACCGGCCCACCGGGACGAGGAGTCGGCCGTCAGGCCCTGCTTCCGGGCGGCCCACGTGTCGCTGTTGTGGTCCAGGCCGTCAGCGCAGCGGTTCTTGAGGTCCAGCGAGGCGAGGCGTCCGAGGTGTTCACCGACCAGCCGCAACACCTTGTCGTCCACGTCGGTGAGGTGCTTGAGGCGGTCGCGTATCGCCACCCCGGACGGCCCGAGCGCGACGAACGGCGCGTCGATGGTGCGGAGCTGCTTCTTCTTCGGCTCACTCATCGGCAGCCGCCGCTTCGAGAGCCTTCCTCGCCCGGTTCTTCGCCGACCGACGGCCGTACAGACGGGCGCAGAACGACGTCAGCACCTCCACCATGTCTCGGACCAGGTCGTCTTCGACTTCGCCGTCATCGAGGACGACGAGTCGGCGACCAGTCGCGGACAGGGCGGCCTCGATCAGCTCCACGTTCATCCGGCCGAGGCGGTCTTTGTGCTCGACCACGACCGTGGTCACCGCCGGGTCGGCCAGCAGCCGCCTCGCCTTCGCGCGGCAGCCGTTCATGCCCGAGGCGATCTCGGATTCGATCCGCACGACCTTCTGCCCGGCCTTCGCCGCCCATGCCAACAGGCGAGCGGTCTGCCGCTCCAGGTCCGGCTTCTGATCGTGCGAGGAGACACGGGCATACAGACCTACACCACCGGTCACGGAGGGTGAGGTGTTCGCGTCGATGTTCACCAGGATCGTGCGCGGTCCCACGCGTTCCGCAGGTACCGGCAATGTGCCCTCACGGAACCAGCGATACGCGGTACGCGGGGCAATCCCCTGCGCGCGTGCCCATTCCGTCAGGTTCATGCGCAAGATCGTATGACACTCGTGACACCTAAAGCACACTCATCGACACTTACGCGAGAGCAGTTTCTGACCCCTGACCACATGACCTGGTCAGGGTCCGTTCATGTGTGGTGGGTGTGGGATGTGAACCCACGGCCGCGTCGCCGCGACGACGTTCTCAAGATCGGCGGAGGCTTCACTCGACGGACCCGGCCATCGCTGGACGGCGGACCAGAGCCCGGTCAGACCTCGTTGATACGCCAGGCGATCATGCCTGTCGCGCCGGGCTTTCCCTGAACATCCAATCGGAGAGACTCCTTGGCCGCGAAGCGTTGGAGGACCACGGTCCCGTCGCAGGCAACCAGCTTCCGAGAACCCGCGGCGGCCGGGGTGAAGACGATCTCCGCGTCCCCCTTGCCGGCGCATACGACAGCCACCTCGTACGTGACGTCTTCGGCCAAGCCAGGCTGCGTGTGGGCTCCGTCGGAGACCCGCTCGACGCCGGACTCGACCATCGAGCCACCCTGGTCCGTGACGGCGTCAAGGGCCGACCGGACCTCAGCCGTGAGTTTCTTCTCGGACTCCGGCTCGGTGCTGCGACGGGTAGCGGTCGGTGAGGCAGTGGGATCGGATGCGGAGTTGTTGTCAGACGTGCAGGACGTCAGCAGGAGTGCCTGCGCCAGGACGCAGCCGACGAGCCACGCGGGCCGGGGCCGCATCAAGAGGCGCTCCAGAATTTCGATCCGGTCTGCTTGGTGGAAAGCGTCGCCATGCCGCTGCCGCTGCCGCTGCCGCTGCCGCTGCCGCTGCCGCTGCCGCTGCCGCTGCCTAGCAACGTCGCCCCGCCACAACCGTTCCCCTTACGCCGGTACTTCTCCCACAAGACACCTTGCAGCCCCACGAACCATAGTGCGCCACCGCCTCGGTCCACCTCCGCGACCGACGCGTGGTCGCGCGGCCCTGCGGAGCGTCTGGTCGGAGTTCAGGACGCGGTGGAGTCCGATGGCGGGCGCGGGCAGCCGAAGCCGTGTTCCGAGAGGACGAACCAGTTGCCCTCCGGATCCCCTTGCGGCCGGAGGGGGGTGCCGCCACGCCATGTCACGGTCCACCGCGGTGCGGCCGTGTCGGTGTGCCGGCCCGGCCGTAGCTGCCCAGTTCGGTCGCGTCCGGTCCGGTCCGGTCCGGACGGCTCGGCTCAGTCGGCTCGGCTCGGCTCCGGACGGCTCGGCTCCGGCCGCGTCTCACAGTTCGCACGAGCCGCTGTCGATGCGAAGGTACCGGCCCCTGGCCCAGCGGCAGAGCCGGATGCCGACGACGATGCCGACGATCGTGACCAGTGCGGGCAGGTAACCGCCGGCCACCTGGATGATCGGGATCGCCGGGCAGCCACCGGAGATCGCCCAGCCGGTGCCGAACAGTACCGCGCCGGGGATCACTCCGGCGTGTATGCGCCCCGGGGTGCGACGGACGCGCAGCAGCGCGAACACGCACACGATGATCACGACTGCTCCGGCGAACGACAGGAGCATCCGCAGGTCCTGGAAGGTGAACATGCGGTTCAGTTCCGTGTAGTCACCGAAGCCGATGCTGGTGACCGTGAAGCCGAGCACCAAGCCGGTGATGATGTTGGCCAGCAGGACTCCGCCCCTGGTACGCATCAGATCACCTTCCACAGCAGGAACGACACGGCGACGGCGGTCCCGAAGAACGTCGCCGTCGCCACGATGCTGACCGGGTCGCGCCGACCACAGCCGTTGAGCCCGTGGCCGGAGCTGCAACCACCGGCCAGTCGGGTACCGAAGCCGACCAGCACGCCTCCCGTGAACAGCAGGACGACCATGGCGACCGGGTCGGCCGTGACCAGGTTCCGGAACCCCGGTCCCATGTCGAGGCGGAGGTGGAACCGCCCGGAGACGAGGGAAGCGATCAGCCCGCCGAGGAAAATCGATATCAGCAGGGCGGCCTGGGTGGCCAACGGGGCCGGGCGCTGACGCGTGACCGCTGTCGTCGAGGCCGCCGACGGTTCGACGGGCGGGCCCGACGACGGTTCCCCATGCGACTCATGCCGTAGGGCTTGCTCGGCCGGGAGGGTGGCGAAATGGTCGGCGCTGGCCTTGACGAGCGCGGCGGTGAGAGCGCGTTCGTCCGCGAACTCCTCCTCCGTCCGCTCCAGTTCGCGTTCGCGGCGCCAGTGCAGCACGCGGTCCCAGGCGCCCGAGACGCCGAAGGACCGGTCAGTGGCGAGGGTGTAGCCGACGGTCAGCGCGGCAAGCCCGAGGGCCCCCGCCCACCAGGGCCAGTAGGTACTCATGCGGAGCCTCTCATCCACCTGACGAACCGGCTCCAGCCACCCTCGGGGCCAGACTCCCGTGAGCCGGGCCGGCCGCCGGCGTCGGATGACTGTTGAACGGAGGTGGTGTGGGTGGTGGGGGTGGTGGGGGTGGACGGATCGGAGGGGGCCTCGTCGGTACCCGTGAAGTCGATGTAGCTCGCCGTTTTTCCGTTGGGCAGCAGGGTGATCGGCACGCCCTCGCCGGCGAGCGACGTCCGGTAGCGCGCACAGCCGCGCCACTCGTGTTCGCTGTCGCAGTAGTAGTCCCGCCAGCCCTGCAGACTCGACCTGAGGTAGGGGAAGAGGGGACAACTGGTCGCGTGCAAGCAGCTCACGCGTTCTCCTTTCCGACGTGAACTGCCCATACGCGGGGGGTAGTTGTCGTCGGCACTAGCTGTTCGTGCCTGTCGCACAGTCACCGAGCCTGCGAAGTCAAGCACTGGTGAACCGGCACGGGCAACGGACGCCCGGCATTACTGAGGAGACTCGCGTTCGGCGGTTCGGGCGAGGATTCCGAGCGTGACGGGCAGTGCACGCACACGCGGCTGTGCCCGAGGGTGCGCCGCACGCTCGCCAAGCCGAGCAACGCACCGAGGACACCGCACGGCTCGCAGCCGCACCCGTCCCAGGCCACTGACCGGTCGTCAGCGGCCTGGGAGCCTCTCAACCGTCATGCCGCTCTCGAATCATCGGACGTATAGCTACGCTGTCGCCGGCTCGGTGTCCTTCCGGGTCGAGTCCGTCGGCTCCCTGGGCACCAGCGTCATCCGGGCGCTGCTCAACGCCTCCCGCACCACGAGGTGGCCGTAAGAAGTTTTCGGATCAAGGCAACCTTTGCGAAGCCTGTGACCACAAGGAGTCGGATCCGGCCATTCCGAGGCGTGGATCCGCCTTCGTCTGGTGAACGGCATGCAAGGAGAACACCTCCCGATGAACAACCCCACGACCGGCGGGCGCCGCGGGCGTCACCGCCGTCGCTGGACCGCGACCGGTCTACTGCTCGGCGCGCCCGCCCTCGTCGTGCCGTATCTCCTGTTCGCGCAGGAGGACTCGCAGGCCGCGACGGTCGACGGCGATGCCTACTACCGGCTGGTTTCCGTGCAGAGCGGCAAGGTGCTGGACGTCAACAGCTTCTCCACCGCCGACGGCACCCGTATTCAGCAGTGGACCGACCAGAACACCGCCAACCAGCAGTGGAAGCTGAAGCCCGCCGGCGGCGGCTACTACGAGCTGGTGAACCGCAACAGCGGCAAGGTGCTGGGGATAGCGGGCGATTCGACCGCCGACAAGGCCACAGCCGAGCAGCAGACCGACAGCTCCTCCACCTCCCAGGAGTGGCGGATCGACGATGTGAGCGGTTCCGACGCCGTCACCTTCACCTCCCGCAGGAGCGGCCGGGTCCTGGACGTCTCCGGAGGTTCCACGGCCAACGGCGCGGCGGTCATCCAGTATCACGCCAAGGGCAGCACCAACCAGCAGTGGAAGCTGGTGAGAACGGCCGAGCCCAAGGCGGCCGGATCCGGCAAGGAGCAGACCACGGCCGCGGCCGGACCGTATGTGTGGAACAACGCCCAGGTGGTGGGCGGCGGTTACGTCACCGGGCTGGTCTTCAACCCGCGCGAGAAGGGCCTGTTGTACGCGCGCACCGACATGGGCGGCGCCTACCGCTGGGACACCGCGGCCGAGCAGTGGATCCCGCTGACCGACTGGGTCGACGAGAAGGACTGGAACCTGCTGGGCATCGATTCGCTGGCCACGGACCCCGTCGACCCCGACCGGTTCTACGCCGCGGCGGGCACCTACACCAACGGCTGGGCGGGCAACGCCGAGTTGCTGCGCTCCACGGACCGGGGCCGCACCTTCAAGCGCACCGCGCTGCCGTTCAAGCTGGGCGCCAACGAACACGGCCGCGGGGCCGGCGAGCGGCTGGCGATCAACCCGGCGGACAACGGCACCCTGCTCCTGGGCACCCGCAAGAACGGCCTGTGGCGCAGCACCGACCACGGCGTGACATGGAGTCAGGTCTCCTCGTTCCCCGTCAAGGACGGGGCGAGCAGCGGCGCGGGCATCGCCTTCGTGACGTACGGCTCGGCCGGCAGCAAGACGGTCTACGTCGGCGTCGCCGACAAGTCCACCTCCCTGTACCGCTCCACCGACGGCGGCAGCACCTGGCAGGCCGTCTCCGGGCAGCCCACCGGCGAGATGCCGCAGCACGGAGTGGTCTCCGGCGACGGCTCGCTGTACCTGGCGTACGCCAACTCCATCGGCGACGCGACGGCGGGTTCGGTGTGGAAGTACACGCCGGGCGGCGGGGCGTGGAAGGACGTCTCCCCGTCCCAGGGCAACTACGGGTTCTCCGGTCTGGCCGTCGACCCGCAGAAGCCGTCCACGGTGATGGTCGCCACCCTCCACCGCTGGTGGCCCCAGGACGAGTTGTACCGGACCACCGACGGTGGCACGACCTGGAAGGCACAGGCCGCGAAGTCGGAGCGGGACGCCTCCGGCGCGCCCTACGTCGGTACCGGCATCGGGCACTGGATGACCGCCCTCGCCATCGACCCCTTCAACTCCGGGCACGTGCTGTACGGCACCGGCAGCGGCATCTGGCGCAGCAAGGACGCGGGCGCCACCGACAACGGCGGCACCAGCCACTGGACCGTGGGGTCCCAAGGGCTGGAGGAGACCGCCCTGTTCGACGCGATCGCCCCGCCGGGCGGCGCCACCGTCATCTCCGCCATGGGTGACCTGGGCGGTTTCCGCCACGACTCCTTGACGAAGGTGCCCGCCGGGCGGCTGGACAACCCGATGATGATCACCAGCACCGACATCGACTTCGCCCAGTCCAACCCCTCGGCGATGGTCCGCGTCGGCCGTGGCGGCGCGCAGGACGGCGCCTACTCCACCGACGGCGGCAGCAGCTGGAACGGCTTCAAGTCGGAGCCGGTGGGCGACGCCGACAGCGGCCAGGTCGCGCTCGCCGCGGACGGCTCCGCCATCGTCTGGACGCAGTCCGGTCAGGCCCCGTACCGCTCGACCGACAAGGGGGCGAGCTGGTCGAAGGTCGGCGGCCTGGGCACCGGCGCCGTGGTCGTCGCCGACCGCTCCTCGGCCGAGACCTTCTACTCACTGCACGGCGGCAAGCTCTACGCCAGCACCGACGGCGGCGCGACCTTCTCCGCCCGCGCCACCAACCTGCCCGACGGCGAGCTCACGGCCGTCCCCGGCATCACCGGAGACCTGTGGATCTCCGGCGGCGGCAAGGGGCTGCTGCACTCCACCGACGGCGGCCGCACCTTCACCACACTCACCACGGTGAAGTCCGCCTCCGCCCTCGGCTTCGGCAAGGCCGCACCCGGCGCCTCCTACCAGGCCCTGTACCTGATCGGTACCGTCAAGGACGTCACCGGAGTCTTCCGCTCCACCGACAAGGGCGCCACCTGGCTCCGCGTCAACGACGACGCCCACCAGTGGGGCAGCATCGGCGGCGTCGGCGTCATCACCGGCGACCCCGACACCTTCGGGCGCGTGTACGTCGGCACCAACGGACGCGGCCTCCAGTACGGCAACCCGTCCTGATCCCAACGCCGAGCGGGGCCGCGGGCACAACGGTCTGCGGCCCCGCCATGGCTACGGGACCTCGCTCCGTCCCGCATCCGTCAGGGCGGCCCGGGGTTCGGATTCCGTGACACCCCAAAACGCCCCGCGCGACTCCTTCGCCCGCGAACCGGGAGATCCGCGAACACCGCCTCGGCGCTGACGCCCGTCGAGACGAAGCCACGAACGGCTCGGCAGTCGGCGACCCCTCTTGCCGCTCACCGTCGGAGGGCCGGCAGATCAGCGCCACCTTCTTTGAGGGTTGCCCGGCGGTGACGCCCCGCCCACCCTCCCTCACTGTTCGAAGTCGATTACTTCACTGTCGAACGCGCGAAAATCTATGTCGGTCAGAGTAGACATTGGGTGGTGCTGTGGTTATGGTTTCTCTCGTAGCCCAGAGAGACAGAAGGGCCTGGCAGACACGAACTGCCGGGCAGCGGTACGTAGTTGCAGTTCGCAGGACGGTGCGGTGGTGGAGTTCCGAAGCCATGGTTGTCGCAGGACGGCGACGGGGCTGACGACCGGACCGGGTGGCCCGCAGTGATCAGGGGCCGCCGCGAGTAGGGCCGCGGTCGACGCGGTGGCAGTACCCGTAGGTGCAGTGCGCAGTACCCAGCAGTGAAGTCAGTGGGCAGTACCTCGGTGAAGGCGTCGGCTGCGGGCGCGCGCACCGGGAGGTTCGGCAGTGGGGTTCCAAGCCAGAGCAGATGCAGGACGGGCGACGGGGCTGGCTGCCGAAGAGTGGCGCTGTCACAGGCCACCGAGCAGTACGCATCACCAGCAGTACGCAGTAGAGCAGTAACCGCAGTTGCAGTTCCCCGCTTGAAGAAGCAGTTGATCACCGAGGGAAGAACGGAGGAGCCGAGCGCCATCAGGATCGCCCGGGCGGAAGTGCTGAGTCCGGGTACCGCAGGACATCGATAGTGAGGTGGTCTCCGGTCGAGCAACCGCGATCCCAGCATCCCCGACAGCGTTTCGGTCGGGTGTGCGGAAACCTAGGGCCGGCGTAGTACCAGGGCCGGCAGATGGTGTAGCAGTTCCTTCGGGGCCCCGGAGCCGTACGGCACCGGGGCCCCTCCATGCGCGCCCCGGAGTGAAACCCCGCGTCCGGCGGACAGCTCCGCGGGACGCCCTCGATCGAACGGGTCGACGGCGGTCAGCGTCGCGCGCTCCAGCATCCGAGGTGCCCCGCCTACCGGCCCGGACCACCCCGCCTGTCGGCAAGGATCGGTCAGGGGCACTGGTACGTGAGGTCGGTGGTGACCGTGCGGTTTGCGGGGGAAAGGATGCGCAGTTCGACCCGTGCCGCGTAACGGCCTTTGCCCTGGAAGGTCCACAGCAGGTGCAGACGTGCCTGTCTCTGGCCCTTGACCACCACTTCGCGCAGCGTGCCGGAGGCGGTGCCGTCGCTTCGGATCCAGCGGTACGAGAGCGTGCCCGGTCGGCCGTTCGTGGCGATGAGACCGACTATCTCCGCTGTGTCACCGCATCCCAGAACCGTCGGCCTGGCCGTGACCGCCGCCGTGTGCACCGCGACGGAGGGGCCGAGCCGCTGCCAGGCGAGGAGGGCCAGGACGGAGATCAGTACCAGCGCGGGCAGAGCATGCCGGCGCAGACGTCGGCGGCGTGGGGGCACCAGGGGCGGCGGCACCGCGGGCAGCGTCCTGTGGGTTCGGTGCGCGAGGGCGGCTGTCACTCCCGGGCCGAAACGCAGCATCGTGCCTTCGGCGCGATCCGGCGGCGTCGGCGGGATCTCCGCGGAGAACGGCCCGAGGAGGGTGGCGTCCGGCTCGGGTCTCTGGATCCAGTGGCTGGCCAGCACGGTGGCGCTGTACTCGGCGTCGGTGGAGCGGGGTTCGTCGCTCGGGGCGAGTCCGTCGCTCGGGACGTGTTCGTCGCTCGGGACGTGTTCGTCGTTCCGGGCGTGTTCGTCGGTGGGGGCGAGCACCTGGGTGGGCTCACCGTCCTCCGCGTCGTCAAGCACCCGAGTGGGCTCACCGTCCTCCACGGGGGCGAGCACCGAGGTGGGCTCACCGTGCTCCTCGTGGTCAAGCACCCAGGTGGCCTCCTGGTCCTCGGCGGACGCGCGAGTGCGGTCGTTCTGCGCGGTCATCGGATGTCACACCGTCTGGTCAGGAGCTGCTGCGAGGCGCCGCCGTCGGCGGAGGCCGGACTCGTCGTGGCCCGCACCGACCAGTAGCAGCCGTTGCTCTGGAAGGTGTGGTCGACGGTGAGCGTGTACTGGGTGGCGCCGCTGCGTTCCAGCGTCTGGACCGCACCGTCCGGGGTGCCGAGTTGTCCGCCGGTGTCGCCCGTGGACCACGAGACCGTGAGGGAGAGCGGCCCGGTGCCGTCCGTGATGATGTCGATCGTCGTCGTGGCGGTCGTCGGACCCGTCTGCCGGAAGCCCGACACCGTGACGTCCTTGACGGCGGGAGCGGCCGGAGCGGCCGGAGAGCTGGGGGAAGCGGTCGTCGGCGTCGCTTCGGGGGTCGTCTCACCGGGCGTCGTCGTCTCCGGGGCCGAAGCCGTGGTGGGGGACGCCGAGGGCTCCCCGGTGCCGGCGGTCCCCGTGGCCGAGGCCGACGGGCTGGGCGACACGGTGGGCGTCGGAGGCGGCGGGGACGAGTCGGTCGTCGCGGTCGGAGCGGTGGGCCCTCCCGACTCCCCACCGGGCTGGGCGCTGGTGGTGGCCAGGGCCTGCGCCGCCTGCTGTGGAGCCACCCCGGGGGTGTGCTGGATGCCGTAGGTCAGGAACGCGCCCAGCAGCACGGCCGCACCGGAGACCAGCATCCCCGGCCGGCCGGGCCGCCACGACCGCGCCCAGCCGTGACCCGGGTCCCGGGTCAGTACCGTGCGTGCGGTGTCCGTGGTGGTCCGTGGGCCACCGCGGGCGGAAGGCAGCAGCAGGGGCAGCAGGGCCACCAGCGCGGCGAGCCGACCGCGGCCGCGTTCCTCCCAGTCGGGCCCGTAGGCGGCGCCGGCGGCCGTCTCCAGGTCCCTGACGAACGCCTCGGCGTGCGTGGGCCGTTCGTGCGGGTCCTTGGCCAGACCGCGCCGCACCAGGTCCCGCACCGCCTCGGGGACCTCCTCGGCGGGGACGGGCGCATCGGCGTGCTGCAGCGCGAGTTCGGCGAGGTTGTCGCCCGGGTACGGCTTGTGGCCCGTGAGGCACTCGAAGAACGTGGCCGTGGCCGCGTACACGTCGGCGGCCGGAGAGGCCGGCGCGCCGGTCCACTGCTCCGGGGCCATGTAGGAAGGGGTTCCCGCCGCTCCGGCGCTGGTGCCGACGTCCGCCGCGATCCCGAAGTCGACGAGCTTGGACGCCCCGTCCGGCATGACCAGGACGTTCGCCGGTTTGTAGTCGCGGTGGACGACGCCGATACGGTGCGCGTCGGCCAGACCGAGCAACGAGCCCTTCAGGACCACGAGGGCGGCCTCGGGATCGAGCGGGCCCCGGCCGGTCAACAGGGCCCGCAACGAGACACCGTCCACCAGCTCCATCACGATGGCGGCGCCGTCCGGGCTCTCGACGTACTCGTACAGCCCGGCGACGTACGGGCTCTCCAGGCCGCCCAGCAGGCGCGCCTCCGCCCTGAAGTCGCGTACGAAGCCGGGCCGGGTACGCAGTGATTCGCTGAGGTACTTCATCGCGACCGGGACGCCGGTCTCCTGGTGCACGGCAAGGACGACCCGCCCGCTCGCCCCTGATCCGAGCTCCGACGCCTCGGTGTATCCGGGCACCGCCCATGCGTTCATTCCAGCCCCCAAGGCTGCAGTGCTGCCGGAACCTCATTCGCCCCGCAGCTTCGGACCACGCACCCAGAGACACACTTTTCAGCCACCGCGGTTGCAGTGCGGGCAGACAGTGGGTGGAGTGCGCACAGCCGCGCCATCGCCGCCGCGCTCAGCGCGAAGGAGATCGAATCTCGCCATCGTCCAGCACTTCGGGTCCCCTGGGTTCGGTCTCACGACGCGAGTGATGGGCACGACGGAAGTGATGGGCATGGCGGGAGGTGGCGCCGCATACCGGGGTGTACGACGCATCACGGCAGGGGGCCGGGTCGTGGCCCGTACGCCCGCTCCCTAGGCGCTGCGCGGAGGAGCGGTCGATGTGCGGAGGCCGCGGCGGTGGCTCAGCCACAGGACGGCTGCCGCGTAGAGGGAGACCAGGGGGACGTCGACGGCCAGCAGCATCCAGTTCATGTCGGCGGCCGTCTCGTCGGTTTCGAGGCCGCCCGTGATCGCCGACAGCATGCCCATGGGGAGGAGGTTGTTGAGGACGTGCAGCGCGATAGCCGCTTCGAGACCGCCCGTGCGGATGGTCAGCAGGCCTGTGATGAGGCCGAACACCACCAGGTCGGCGAATCCCCACGGGGTCCCCCAGCCGTGCGCCGCGGCGAAGAGCACCGCCTGCGGTGTGACCACGATCCACGGTGAGCGGCACCAGGCTCCGACGGCCTGCGACAGCCAGCCGCGGAACACGTACTCCTCGGCCGCGGCCTGGAACGGCACGAGCAGGCATACGGCCGCGAGGCCGAGCAGGAACGGCGACAGGCCGGCCCACGTCGGTTCCGGCGAGCTGCCCCCGGGTTCGGGCAGGAGCATGGAGATGCCCAGGGTGGCCGCGGCCACGGGCAGGGCCACCACGAGGCACAGCCCCAGCCAGCGCCACCGCAGCGCGCCCGCCACCGACGAGACGGTCCCCAGCGGGCGGCGCTGCACCCATCGCGCGGCCAGCGCCACCACCGGAATGGTGAGGGCGAGGGACAGCAGCGCCAGGGCGGTGTCGCCGATGCCGCCCCAGAGGAGGTTGCCGTCGGCGTCGCGGGGACGGTCGAGGACCGCACCGGCGATCTCGCTGCCGACGAGCACCGCCACCGTGACGAGGACCGCTCCGACCAGCACCACACCGGTACCCAGCAGCGGCCGCCACCACCGGTGATCGCCGGTCGCCAGGGCCAGCCGGTGGTACGGGAGCGGCTCCGCAGGCGGTGTGGCGGCCGGGTACCGGGGTAGGCCCGGAAACTGGTGCGGCCCGTCGGTGGTGTGCGTCGTCATGTGACGAGCATCCCGGCGATGGACGGCCGTGACGTCAGCCGTGGGGACGATCAATGTCTCCGACGCGGGGCAGACACCGTCCCGGCAGACACGATCCCGCGAAACACCGTCCCGGCAGCGGCCGTGGCCGGTTCACCCGCCGGTGTGCTCGGCGAGCGTGTGCGCCACGAGCGCGTTGGCGTGGCCGTGACCGAGGCCGTGTTCGCTCTTCAGCCAGGAGACGAGTTCCATGTGCTTGGTGAGTGGCGAGGCCCGGATCAGGTCCTTCCACTCCGCTATCGGACGGCCGTACTTCTTCTCGATCGAAGGGAAGTAGCCGGCGGGGCCCTTCACAGGTTCGGTCATGTCGGTCGCGTCCTTTCCCTCGGCCGGCCGAATGGTCAGCCGGACGACGCACGTCGGCGTGTGTTGTCGGTCATGACCGGCGCGGGCCGCGGATGTCATCGGCCTCCAGAAGTGATCCGGGTCACTCGGCAGCGGAGCCCGCAGCGCCTGCTCGACAGACGAGGCGGGTCCTGCGCGGTCGTACGGCTACTTGAGCTCGTCGTCGGTGTAGAGGTCGCTCGCGGCCAGGATGTACTCGTAGTTGCTCTTGTCGACGCTGATCGGCTGCAGCAGGTAGGCGGGCACGGCCTTGACGCCGTTCTTGTACGCCCGTCTGTTGTTCAGCTCCGGTGTCTCGCCGTTGAGGATGTCGTCGGCCATGTTCGCGGCGACCTCGGCGAGTTGGCGGAGGTCCTTGAAGACGGTCTGCGACTGCTCACCCGCGATGATCGACTTCACCGAGGCCAGTTCGGCGTCCTGGCCGGTGATGACCGGGAGGGGCTTGCCCGCGGTCCCGTAACCGACCGCCTTCAGCGCGGTCAGGACGCCGATGGAGATGCCGTCGTACGGCGACAGGACCGCGTCGACCCGCTTGCTCCCGTACGACTCGGCGAGGACCCCGGTCATGCGCTTCTGCGCGGTGGGCCCGTCCCAGCGCAGGGTGGTGATCCGGTCGAGCTCGGTCTGGCCGGACGGGACGACCAACTGCTTGTTGTCCAGGTACGGCTGCAGCAGGTGCATCGCGCCGTCGAAGAAGAACTTGGTGTTGTTGTCGTCGGGAGAGCCGGCGAACAGTTCGATGTTGAACGGGCCCTTGCCGTCCTCCAGGCCGAGCTTCTCGATGATGTGGCGGGCCTGGAGCCGGCCGACCTGCTCGTTGTCGAAGGAGACGTAGTAGTCGACGTTCTTGGTGCCGAGGATGAGACGGTCGTAGGAGATCACGGGAATGTCCGCGGCGGCGGCCTGTTCGAGCGCGCCGTTCAGCGACTTGTTGTCGATGGCCGCGACGATCAGTGCGTCGACGTCCTGCTTGATCAGTTTCTCGATCTGCGAGACCTGGGTCCGCGGGTTGTCCTCGCCGTAGAGCAGCTCGGTCTTGTACCCCTTGGCCTGGAGGTCCTCGACAACGCTCTTGCCGTCGGTGAGCCAGCGCTCGGAGGCCCGGGTCGGCATGGCGATGCCGATGGTGCCGCGTTCGGGGGTGCTCTCGCTGCTCTGGCCGCCACAGGCGGACACCGTGAGGGCGAGGGAGACCCCTCCGGCGAGGGCGGCAAGGGCGGCTCTACGGTTGGGCATGGTGATCGTTCCCTGTTCTTGTCGTCGTCGAGACGGACCGAAAGTCAGGTGGAGCGGTGCGAGCCGCGGAGGTCCGCCCGGCGACCCCGTGAATCCGTCCTGCGACCTCGCGGGTCCGCACAGCGGCGTCGCGGCTCCGCACGGCGGCGTCATGGGTCCGCACGGCGGCGTCATGGGTCCGCACAGGGTTCGCCGAGGTCGTCGGCGGGCCCGGTGCACCCGCCTCAGCGGTGCCGAGCGGCCGACGGACCTCGCTGGGATCATCGCGAATCAGGTCGCCCGGCACGTCGCTCGAGCCGGTGCCCCAACGCCTGGGCGTCCCGGGCCCCGTCGGCTGCCGTGATCCCGCTGCCGGTGTGCACCTGGGCATGGGTCAGGCTGCGCCACGGCGTTCCGGCCACGTGTGTGCTGACTCCGTTGCTACGCAGGGCACTCGCCTTTCCCGTCGTTCGAAATCTCGTCACATGGTCGGAAGGTTGGCGAGACTGGCGAGACGATAGGAGCGGATGTGCAAGGTGTCAACGGAACGCACACAAACGCTTCCAGAAAGCTGCCAGAAATCCCTTTCCCCGAGCCGCTGTTGTCAGGTTCCGTTCGAGATGTCGGCCTTCGGGAGCCCTGCCTTCAGGGTCGCGGGCCGCTGGCGGCCTACGACGGAGAGCAGTTGCGGCTCGCTGTGGCGTCCGTGTCGGGTCGGATGGTCGGGACGACGAGGAACTGGGCCCGGTCCCGGTGAAGATGACCTGGCCCTCGACGTGGATGCACCCGAGTTCGGGGGCGGACCGACTTGCTCTCGTCGTGGCGCGGGGCACACTCCTGCCGCTCCCGGACGCCGACGAACTCGGGTCCACGGTAAGGGAGTTCGGTGACCACACGGGCGACAACGCGGGCGGCTCCGGGGGGGCGCCGCCGGAGGCAGGCGCGCCCCGCAGACGTGCCCCGCAGACGTGCCGCCCCGGATGCGGGCGTGGTGCTCGCGGCCCTCCGGGGGCGGTACAGGCGCTCGGCCGGGTCCGTGAACCAGCGGTAGTGGGCGCGCTGCGGGCGGGCCCGGTGTGCCGTATGTCCGGTCGCCCCGCAGCGCGGTGGCGCGCATGCCCGGGTGACGCAAGGCGGCGCGTCGACGAACCGCCGTCCACAGCCGACGTGTTGCCGTGTCACGGCGGTGCCACAGCGGTGTCCTGAAGGGAAGACGGGCGTGACCCGCGGGTTCCGGGGCTCCTCATAGTCGGCACAGAGCGGGAACCGGCGGGAGCGTCGCCGGACCCTGCTGCCCCCGCCCCGGAAGGAACCTCCCGTGATCAACCGCCACCTGCGCAAGGCCGTCGTCGTCACCGCCGCGATCACCGCCGGACTGCTGATGACGGCGTGCCAGAACGGCGCCGACGGCAGTGCGTCCGGCAAGGGCGGCACGGATGCGGCGGCGGTCGCGGAGAAGGCGTCAAACTCCAAGAACTCGAAGGGCGTCAGCGGCTCGTTCAAGAACGGGAAGGTCACCTATCTCGCACCGGGCAAGTACATCGTGTCCGTGCCGGGCAAGAACGACCAGCAGTTCTGGGTCGCCGACGACACCGAGGTCTACGGCGTCGGCACGATATGCGGCGAGGCGGGGTCCAAGGTGGACGCGCCGTGCACGCTGGATCAGCTGGAGTCGGCCGTCAAGAAGGCCGCCGTGAGCGCCGACGTGGAGCTGAAGAACGGTGTCGCGACCCTGGTGACCGAGCGGCGTGCCGCTCAGCAGGACAGCGGCTCCGGGTCCGGCAGCGGCTCCGACAGTGACTCCGGCTCCGGCTCCGGCAGTGGTTCCGGCACGGGCAGTGGTTCCGACTCCGACTCCCGCGAGACCGTCATCGAGGGCGTCGACAAGGGCAAGGGTGTCAACGGAACCTGGTTCGGCAACGTCTCCTACCTGGCGCCGGGGAAGTACACGGTCTCCGACATGAAGGGCGTCGAGCAGCAGTTCCTCGTCGCCGAGGACACCGAGATCTGGGGCTACGGCGACATCTGCGGCGACACGAACACCGACGAGGGCGGCCAGGGCGGCACCGAGTGCACCGAGGCCGAGCTGGAGGCGGCCGCCAGGAAGGGCTTCAGCGCCGAGGTCGTGATCAGCAACGGCATCGCGACCACCATCCGCGACGACCACTGAGCCAGAGCGGCCTGAGCGGCGGCCCGGTCGCCATGCGGAGGCCAGGGGTCGCGGGGGTGGCGGGGGTGGCAGGGGTGGCGGGGATGGTGAGGGCGGGATGATGGTCGTCATGCGCATCCGCATCGACGCCGTCGACCTGCCCGGCCTCACCCGTCCCGCCTCCGCCGACGGCCGAGTCCCCGCGTACGGCAACCTCCACGTCGCCGTACAACGCCGCGACCGCCCGGCCGAACTCCTCGAACCACAGCCCGGCGACGCGCCGTCCGCGACCTGGACCCTGGAGTGCACCACGAGCACCTCGCCGACCGGCATCGAGGTCAGGGGCCCCTACGTGCAGGACCGTCTGGGCCGGCGGTTCGTCTACCTGTCGTGGGGCACGGTCGACGAGTCGGGCACCTTCACGATGTTCCGCCGCGCCAAGCTCATGCTCGACGCCGTCCCCGCCGACGTACTCGCCGCCGCCGCACGCGACGGGCTGCTGGTCGGACGCCTCGGCCTGACCGACGCGCAGGGCGGGCCCCTGTGCGCACGCGTCGAGCCCCCGCACATCACCTGGACCGCAGAGCGCGTCGGGTAGCCCAGGAACACGGGCGTCTGCGCGGATCAATATCTGTATCCGTGAAGTGAGAAATAGGTGGGGTGCGCGACGAGTATTCCTCGACCGCCGACCGGAGCGGAAATATTGATCACTCAGGGCCGATCCCGCCGTGCTAATGTCGTTACCAGTTGCAGGTGTGGTTGCCAGAAGGTTCATTTTCCGACGGGTTAATCAGCACGGCGACGCGGAATCCGCACACGGCGAATTTCGCACCTCGTCTCCGAAGGAGAATTGACATGGCTACTGGCACCGTGAAGTGGTTCAACGCGGAAAAGGGCTTCGGCTTCATCGAGCAGGACGGCGGCGGCCCCGACGTCTTCGCCCACTACTCGAACATCGCCACCCAGGGCTTCCGCGAGCTGCAGGAAGGCCAGAAGGTGTCCTTCGACATCGCGCAGGGCCAGAAGGGCCCGACGGCCGAGAACATCGTTCCCGCCTGACGCTCGCCGCAACGCATACTTGACAGCTGGGGCCCGCACCTTGAGGTGCGGGCCCCAGTTTTTTGCATTGCAGGACGCGTGACGGGACGGCCCCACCACGCCACCGAGCGGTGACATGTCCCCTGTCAATTCCGTCAATCATGCCAAGCGGAGTCGGCGGCCGTCATTCTCCGGGTCGTTCTCTCGATTCTCTGCGCCGTTCATTTTCGCGGCGGAAATTCCTTTGCCGCGCGCCTACGCGCCTACGCGCCCGCATGCCCGCGCCGCATGCCCGCGCCCCGCGACATACGCCCGCGCCCACGCCCGGTGAAGTCCGACATCCGGGCCCGGCCGCACCAGCCCGGTCGGGAGTCGGTCGCCCGGTCGGTCCGGCCGGGCGACCGGACCGCCGTCCGTGACGGCCTCACCTCACCCGTTGCCCCTGGTCACAGGCTATCTGCGCCCCCAGAAGACTGAAATCTGCTTTTGGCAGAGTAGACATTGGGCGACACGGCGGTTAGTCTTTGGCTCGTTGAGAAGGTTTGGCGACCCGGCAGACACGAACTGGCGGGGTTGCAGTACATGAACAGGACGGAGGAGCAGACGCCATCAGGATCGCCCGGCCCGAGGGGCACTCGGCCCGGGTACCGCAAGACCCCGGATTGGAAGGTGGTCCCCGGTCACGCAGCCGCGATCCCCGCACCCCCCTTCTGCAGGGCTGGTAGCGGAAACAGAAGGTCGGCAGAGCACAAGAGCCGACAGATGGTGTTGAATTTCCTTCGGGGCCTTGGTGCCGTACGGCGCCAGGGCCCCTCGACGCGTTGTACAACGAGGTGACATGACAGCAGAAATCCCCCTCAGTAATCGTCTGGACGACGACGACTACCCCGCCTACACGATGGGGCGGGCCGCCGAGATGCTCGGCGCCACCCCGGCCTTCCTCCGAGCCATCGGTGAGGCTCGTCTGATCACTCCGCTGCGCTCGGAGGGCGGACACCGCCGGTACTCCCGCTACCAGCTGCGGATCGCCGCGCGCGCCCGCGAGCTCGTCGACAGGGGCACCCCGATCGATGCCGCCTGCCGCATCGTCATCCTCGAGGACCAGCTCGAGGAAGCTCAGCGCATCAACGCCGAGTACCGCCGCCGTGCCGGGCACGAGGCGTCCGACAGCTCAGTGGCCGGTTCCGGCTGAAGGTCACGGCCGGTAGGCGGCGCGGTTGTGGTAGGTGACCTTTCCGGCGGGCAGCTTGGCCGGAGCGAAGAGCTGGTCGACGGTCACGAAGTGGAAGCCTCGGGCCTTGAGAGCCTTGATGATGCCCGGCACCGCGTCGACCGTCGTCTTGTGGATGTCGTGCATGAGGACGATGTCGCCCGGCCTGGTCTCCGCGTTGACGTACTTGACGAGCCGCGCGGAGTCGCGGTACTTCCAGTCGAGGGTGTCGACGCTCCAGTGCACCAGCGGACGCCCGGCGGCCGAGCGAACAGCCGCGTTGTGGGCGCCGTAAGGGGCGCGGACGGTGGTGGGCTTCTTGCCGGTCGCCTGCTTGATCACCGTGTCCGTGCGGGAGAACTGTGACTTGATCTTCGTGGCGCTGAGCTTGGTCAGATCGGCGTGGTCCCAGCTGTGGTTGCCTATCTGATGGTCGGCGAGCGCCGCGGCGCGCACCGTCGACGGGTTCTTCTGGACGTTCGTGCCGACGGCATAGAAGGTCGCTCTGACGTCACGGTCGTTCAGGATTCCCAGCAGCCTCTGGGTGTCCTTGACCGGCCCGTCGTCGAAGGTGAGGGCGACACACTTCACCTTGCGGCAGTCGACGGCCTGAGGGGCGGCGGAAGCGGACGTGGCAGTGCCGGCCAGCGTGGTGGCGCAAAGCGCTGCGGTGATGGCCGAGATGACGAGGCGTCGTTGCATCGAATCCTCCGGTGGCGGTGAACTTCCCGTACGAGCAGCGGACTTGTCTGTAAGACGCACTCGACGTGGGCTGGGATGTACGCCAGGCGGAGCCGGATCGGGTCAGCCTTCGGCAGTACGGCGCGTCGGGCGGGCAGGACGAGCCCACGCGGGCCGTGCAGGCGATCCCCGGGGCGCACTCGTGGTCCGCGCAGGCGGCGGCGCACTCATGGTCCGCGCACCGGCCCTTGCAGTGGCCTCCTGCGCGACGTCGCCGCCGCGGACGCCGTAGCCGGTCGGGAAGCAGCACTCGGGGCACCGGAGTTCGGTGTATCGGGCGCCCGGTCCCGGCCCGGGATGACGTACCGCCCGTCGACGACCACCTTGTGCCCGGCGGCCGGCTCCCCCACGGGTCCGGCGGACACCTCGGAGTACGGGCCGTACGGGCCCGGTTACCGGTGCGACTCGGGCCGAGGACGCGCCGGCCGAGGACTGCGAGCGCGAGAACAGTACGCGCGCCCTCAGCGGCCGCGCGGCTGAGGGCGCCTCGGACCTTCGAACCGCTTCGTGCGCTCCAGGAGTACGCCCGTGTCCGGCTGCCGGAGGTCATCGACGACGTGGCCGTCGGCGAGGAAGACCACCCGGTCCGCATAGGCCGCGGCGCCCGGCTCAGGCCCTGCACGGAGAACAGGATCGGGCGCGCGGCGACTTGCACTGATCCCCCGGACGGGGAGAAGGCAGCCTGGGTAGGCGACCCACATCGCCGCCTACCCGTACTCGCCGCCCCGGAACGGCTGATTGTCGTCTTCGTCGTCTGTCAGTGAACCGCTCACGTTACGAGAGGAGGAAGTGGCCCGGCTCGTGGCGGAAGGGCCGACCAACTCCGAGATCGGTGCGGAGCTGTTCATCACGGCGGGCACGGTCAAGACCCAAACCGCGTGGGCATCGCCGCTGGCTCTGGGAGTCCGGCTTGACGGCTCGGGCATGGGTTCCGTCGCCATGGAGGGGGCCCGGGTCTGCCGAACGGCCGATACCGCCGTCCTTCTGCCCCGCGACACCATGGGCATCATGCCGAGACCGTCAGGAAGCCACGTTTCGGACGCAACAACTGCCGCCCGTCACACGGGAGTCGGCTCTGCTTGGGCAGCGCGCCGCAGCAACAACGAGGGCGTCAGCACGAGGCCCGTCCGTCCGGCCCCAGCTCGCCCGAGCCCATCCCCTCGATCTCCGGCACGGACGCCTTCCACCGGATAGCGGGCCCGAGGCCGGCGAGCAGTGCTCCGACTCCGCCCCGGCACATGGTGTCCCGCGGCGCTTCCCGTACGCCGTCCGGACGAGCGCCGTCCGCTCCCCAATACGGTGTCACGGCCGGCCTGGAGAAGTCCTGGACGGTGGCGAGAAGCTGAGCCTGAAACGTGCCTCCCATCGTCTCCACGACACAAGAAGAGGCGAGGGCGACCGCGGGCAGCAGGGCCGGCGTCATGATCTTCTTCACGTCACCCCAATGCCCCCACGACCTCGGGCAACCGAGCACCGGGCACCGGGCACCGGGCACCGCCCACCCTCAGGTCCCGCCCACCCTCCCCACCGACTCGCACTGGACCGCTCCGGCCGCTTGACTACGCTGGACGAGAGTCACACAAAGTGGAGTAAGATCGGGCAATTTTCTCAAAGAACCCTAAGGAACCGAAAATGGGTCTCGGTGTCGGCCTTTCGGCCGTGAAGCGAAGGTCCCTCAGCCGGGCGAGTGCGGCGGCCGTGGTCGCCGTCGGCCTGGTCCTGACCGGGGCATGTGGCGACAGCGGAGGCAGCGGGGGCGGGGGTGACAGCCTCACCGTCGGCGTGCTGCTCCCGGGTGGCGGAGCCTCACGCTTCGGACAGTTCGACCGGCCCCTGATAGAGAAGAAGCTGAAGGAGCTGTGCCCGGACTGCCCGGCGGCGACCGTCGCCGCCACGGCCGAGCCCGCGGTCCAGCGGCAGCAGCTCGACGCCATGATCACCCAGGGTGTGGACGTGCTGATCGTCGCCGCCGTCGACGCCAAGGCGCTGCGCTCGTCGGTCGAGTCCGCGGACCGGGCCGGTATCCCGGTCGTCGCCTATGACCGGCTCGCCCAGGGGCCCATCTCCGGTTACGTCACCTTCGACGGGGAGACCGTCGGCAGGCTGCAGGGCGAGGCGCTCCTCAAGGCCATGGGCGACAAGGCGGACGGCGGCCAGATCGTCATGATGAACGGCGCCACGACCGACCCCAACGCCGACTGGTACAAGCGCGGCGCGCTCTCCGTCCTGGAGGACAAGGTGAGGATCGGCAAGTCGTACGACACCGTCGGATGGCGGCCGGAGAACGCCTACGTCAACATGAGCGGCGCCATCTCCGCCCTGGGCGCGGACAACATCGACGGTGTCCTGGCAGCCAACGACAGCCTCGCCGGCGCCGTGGTCTCCGCCCTCAACGCCAGCGCGGTGCGGCCGCTGCCCCCGATCACCGGACAGGACGCCGACCTCGCGGCCGTGCAGCGCATCGTCCAGGGCAGCCAGTACATGACCATCTACAAGCCGTTCAAGCCCGCGGCCGACGCCGCCGTCGAGATGGCGGTCGCCCTGGGGCGCGACGAGAGCATCGACACCATCGCCACCGGCACCCTCGACAGCCCCACCGACAAGGACATCCCGGCGGTCCTGCTCCCGTCGGTCTCGGTGACGGCCGGCAACATCGAGGAGACTCTGGTCAAGGACGGTATGTACACCATCGACCAGATATGCACCCCGAAACTCCGGCCCGCCTGCGACAAGGCCGGACTCACCCCATGATCGCCCCATGAGCCTCATCCGGGAGGTGGCCCCGTGGTTCAGCCTCTGCTGGCGTTGCGCGGTGTGTCCAAACGCTTCGCCGCCGTCCAGGCGCTGGTGGACGTCGAACTGGAGATCAGGGCCGGGGAGGTGGTCGCCCTGGTGGGCGACAACGCCGCCGGGAAGTCCACCCTGGTCAAGGTGATCTCAGGGGTCGGTCCCGCCGACAGGGGCGTCATCGAGTGGGAGGGCGCCGCGGTCCAGATCCGGCGGCCCCAGGACGCGCAGCTCCTCGGGATCGCGGCCGTCTACCAGGACCTCGCGATGTGCGGAAACCTCGACGTCGTCGGCAACCTCTTTCTCGGCCGGGAGATCCACCGGTTCGGCGTCCTCGACGAGGTGGAGATGGAGCGCCGGACCCGCGAGCTGCTGCGCACCCTCTCCATCCGCATCCCCGACGTGCGCGTACCGGTCGCCACCCTGTCCGGCGGACAGCGCCAGGTCGTCGCGATCACCCGCTCGTTCGTCAGCGCGCCCAGGCTCCTCCTGCTCGACGAGCCCACCGCCTCCCTGGGCCTGGAACAGACCAACCAGCTCCTCGACCTCATCGAGGAACTGCGCGACCGGGGCACCGGGGTCCTCCTCATCAGCCACAACATGGGGGACATCAAGGCCGTCGCCGACCGGATCGCCGTCCTGCGCCTCGGCCGCAACAACGGCTTCTTCAACGTGAGCACCACCTCGCAGGAGCAGATCATCTCCTCCATCACCGGCGCGGTGGACAACACCGCCAACCAGCGCCCCACCGACCCGGAGGAGACGTGGCCGTGAGATGGAGGGGGAGGCGAGAGAAGGTCGAGGAGACGGGGAGCCCGCAGGCGCACGGACAGCGGTGGTACGGCGAGCGTGCCCGCGCGTACGCCCACGCCGCGCGCCGCAGAGTGCACGAGGGTGAGCTGGGCCCGGCGCCGGCCCTCCTCGCTCTCGCCGTGACCTGGATCGTCTTCCAGAGCCTCAACGAGAACTTCCTCTCGCCGCGCAACCTGTCCGTCCTCAGCGTGGAGATCGTGGGGACCGGCATGGTCGCCGTCGGCGTCGTCTTCGTGCTGCTGATCGGCGAGATCGATCTGTCGGTGGGCTCGCTGGCCGGCCTCTCCGGCGCCATGTTCGCGGCGCTGAACGTGAACCACGGCATGCCGGAGGGGCTCGCCGTGCTCGTCGCGGTTTCCTGCGGCGCGGCGGCCGGAGCCGTCCACGGTTTCATCTTCACCCGGATCGGCGTGCCCGCGTTCGTCGTCACCCTCGCCGGTCTGCTGGCCTGGAACGGCCTGATGCTCTATCTGCTGGGACCGGAGAGCTCCATCAGCTTCAGCGACGACGGGCTGGTCGCCGAGCTGACCAGCCGCTCCTTCGGCTCCCCCGCCGTCACCTACGGCCTGGCGGCGCTCGGCCCGGCCGCGTATCTCCTTGTCTGCCTCCGCGACCGGGGCCGCCGCGCCGCCGCCGGGATGCCGTACCGGGCGAGGGGCGGCCTCTGGGTGCGTACGGCCCTGCTCGCGATGGTCGCCTTCGCCACGGTCTACGTACTGGACCGGTTCGAGGGGCTGCCGCTGGCACTGCTGATCTTCCTCTGCGTCATCGTCGCCTCCGACCTCTTCCTGCGCCGCACGGTGTACGGCCGGCAGGTCCTCGCGCTGGGCAGCGGTGTCGAGGCGGCCCGGCGGTCCGGCGTCGACGTGGCGCGCGTACGGGTCGCGGTGTTCGTGGTGTCGGGGACCCTGGCCGCGGTCGGCGGTCTGTTCGTCGCGTCGCGGCTCACCTCGGCGACCCAGGTCCCGGGCTCCGGGATGCTGCTGATCAACGCGATCGCCGCCGCCGTCATCGGGGGCACCAGCCTGTTCGGTGGCCGCGGCTCGACCTGGTCCGCGCTGCTGGGCGTGCTCATCATCCAGTCGATCGCCTCCGGCATGGCGTTGCTGGGGGTCCAGCCCGCGGTCCAGTTCATGATCACCGGTGGGGTGCTGCTCGTCGCGGTGGTCTTCGACTCACTGGCCCACCGCGCGGCGGAGTCCCGCGGACGGACCTGACGGCGTGCGTCCACGAACGCGTCGGCCCGAACGCGAGTACCTCCGCGACCGCACCCTCGAAGGCCACGAGTCCGCCCGTAAGCGCGGCAAGACCATCGACGGCGCGGGCGTCACCGACGACCACATGCTCTCCATGGCCCTCCACCTGCGGGAGCAGGGGATGAGCCTGCGCGACATTGCCGCCCGGCATGTCATCACCACCGGCACGAAGAAGGGCCAGCACCCCTCACCCGCGACCGTCATGCGCATGCTGCGCGAGCACGACGAACAGACCACCGCGCCCATGGCGTCGCAGGCGACCGGCCACCCTCCGCCTCCGGCGAGGGGTCAAGATCATTGCTTGGCGTTCGATCCAGCAGCATTACCGGCGGAACCCCGCAACCCTGCTGTTTCTGCGCCCACCACGGGCACGGCTTCGAGGCCACGCTGATCCAGCAGGGCGCCGTGATCCGGGACGACTCCTCCGTCCTGCAGCAGAACACCAGGCCCGGCGCCTCCGCCTGACCCTCCGCAGCACCGATCGGTGGGCACCGCTCACCGGTGCCCACCGGTCAGGAGGGCCAGAGCCTCGGCCCCACCTCGCCGGTGGCCAGATCGAGCACCCGCCCGGTGAACAGGATCACGGACGAGTCGCCGAACTCCACCTTCGGCAGCCCTCGCCCCTGACGCGCCTCGACCTGGTGCACCAACTCACCCGTTGCCGCGTTGAGCAGGTACTCCGTGCCCCACCTGTTGGCGGCCGTACCGCCCGCGACCACCCCGAGCCGGCCGGGAAAGACGAGCAGCCCCGACATCGACGACCACACTCCGGAAGGCCCGTCGGGCAGCTGCGTGAAGTCGCGCCGCCACACCACCTCCCACGAGCGGTCGAAACAGGTCACCACGTCGTCCTTGCCGGCCGTGAAAACCCTTGACCCGTCCGGTGAGTAGCGCAGCTGCCCGATGGGGGAGCGCAGCGCGAGCCGGACCTCCTCCAGGTCACCGGTGACCAGATCGGTCTGGTACACCCGCCCGTTCAGCTTCTCGGCCGACACCGTGAACCTGTCCCGCAACGGGTCGGTATCACCGCAGAAGAGCCTGAAGTCCTTGGCCGCCCTGGCAACTCGCTCGGGCCCGTCGAGGCGGTAGAGGCAGGGCTTACCGCCGTACGCCTCGATCAGGGCGTGGGTGCCCTTGGCCGAGAAAACCACCCCGTACACCAGATGGTCACGGGTGTGCAGCCGCACCTGCCGCGCATGCACGTCCAGCACCACGAGTTCGGACTTGTTCGTGCCCCGGAACACGCACGGCCGGGTCAGCGCGAGCAGGGTGCCGTCCCGGGAGACGCCCATCGGCTCCCATTGCGCGTACTCCGGATCCGGCAGCACCTCGCCGGAGGCCAGATCGACGGTGGCCAAGGGGCACTTGGCCTGCTCCGGCCCGATCCACAACCGGTTCCCGACCCTGTCCATGATCACGACCTCAAAGTACCGGATGGGCGTTTTGTGGTTCAGGAAGCCGGGGACGCTCGCTTCCGCTGTGGCCACCACCACTGAGTCACCCCCGGGCCTCCGGGTCGCTCATGCGCAGGACGAGCCGCAGGGTGTCGGTCAGGACGGCGGTGGGGACGGAGGGGTCGGCGACGCGCTGGACGCCGAGGCCGATGCCCAGGCTGAGGAGGGCCATCGCGGCCCGGTCGGCGGGCATGGCCGGGGGGACGCCCCGCTCCTGGGCGAGCGCGTCGAGCAGCTGGGCCAGGGCCTCGCGGACCGCGGCGACGCGCGCGGTGATCTCCTGCCGCAGCTCGTCGTCATGACGCGCGCTGGTGAGGAACTCGACCTCCAGCGTGGTCCAGGCCTCGTCTCCGATGTGCGCCTCGGCCCAGGCGGCGAAGGCGGCCAGGCGGTCGTCGAGGGCGGCCTCGCCCAGCACGGCGTCCGTGAGCAGCGCCAGCTGTTCGGCCCGGATGTCGTCCAGCGCGGCGAGGCACAGGTGGTCCTTGCTGCGGAAGTTGGAGTAGACGGCACCCTTGGAGTAGCCGGCCGTCTCCGCGACGTCGCTGAGCGAGGTGGCGGCGTACCCGTCGGAGAGAAACAGCTGCCGCGCGGTGGCGACGAGCCGCTCACGCGTGCGTTCCTGACTCTCGACGCGGCTGAGGCGGGCCATGTCTCGCTCCCTCTCCCGTCCTGCACGGCGTTCTCGGGAACCTCCCGCGGTTCCGCACTCTCCCAGCCCCCGGATCCTAACTCCGGCACGGTCTGTCCACCGCTTTCGGATACCGCTAGTATCCGGATCTCGTCGGTATCCCGAATGGGCGGAGACCTCAGTGACCGCGACGAGCACACGAACGACCCCTTCTCGCACGACCCCGTCCCGGGGACTGGTCCTGGGCTGCGGCGGAACGCTCGGCGCGGCCTGGACGACCGGCGCCCTGCACTCGCTCCAGCAGGCCACGCGCTGGGACCCGCGCGACGCGGAGGTCCTGGTGGGCACCTCCGCCGGGGCCGAGGTGGCGGCGATGCTCGGTGCCGGTGTCGGCGTGGCGGAGCTGCTGGCCGCGCAGCTGGGCCGGCAGGACGCCCGTCCGGAACTCCTGCGGCACTTCGCCACCCCGCCCCGGGCGCTTCCGCCCCGGCCCGCGGCCTTCCTCGGATCGCCCCGGCTGGCACGCCACGCGCTGGGCCGCACCGCTCCGGCGCTGGCCGGGCTGTCCGGCCTGCTTCCCCAAGGCCGCGGCGACGCCCGCTGGTTGGCCGCCCTCGCGGACTGTCTGACGCCTCCCGGACAGTGGGTCCGGCATCCGGCGACCTGGCTGGTGGCCACCGACTTCGACACGGGCCGCCGTACCGTCTTCGGGCACCCCGACACCCGGCCGGTCGCCCTGCGGGACGCGCTGCGGGCGTCCTGGGCGGTGCCGGGCTGGTTCCCGCCCGTACGCGTCGGGGGCCGCCGCTACGCCGACGGCGGCATCCTCTCCACCGCGTCCGCCGACCTCCTGATCCCGAGCGGACTCGACGAGGTGTACGTCATCGCGCCCATGAGCTCCCGCTCCCCCGGACCGCGCCGGGGGCTCGGCCGCGCGGAGGCACTGCTGCGCCGCGTCATGACCCGCACGCTCGACGCGGAGTGCGCCGCGCTGTGCGCGGCGGGCACCCGGGTCGTCCGGATCGAGCCCAGCGCCGCCGACCTGGAGGTGATGGGCGGCAACTTCATGGACCCCCGGCGCCGCCTGACGGTCCTGGAGACCTCCCTGCGCACGACACGCGCCCTCGTCCGCGAGGCGGTACGCGCCACCGCCGACTCCACCGCCACCGCCGACGCCGAGACCGACGCCCGGACAGGAGCCTGAGATGCCGCAGCCCGAAAGCCCCGACAGCCCGGCCGGAACCGTCACCCGCGAGACCCGCCACGTCGAGGCGCTGATCATCGGCAGTGGTCTCTCCGGCATCGGAGCGGCCGTCAAGCTGCGCGAGGCGGGCGTACGTGACCTGGTCCTCGTCGAGAAGGCGGACGACCTGGGCGGCACCTGGCGCGACAACACCTACCCGGGCTGCGCCTGCGACGTGCCCTCCGCCCTGTACTCCTACTCCTTCGCCCCCAACCCGGAATGGACGCGGGCCTTCGCCGGCCAGCCCGAGATCCACTCCTACCTCCGCGCCACGGCGGCCGCGTACGGCATCACCCCGCTCATCCGCTACGGCACCGAGGTCACCCGGGCGCAGTGGAACCCCGCCGAGGCCCGCTGGCACGTCGAGACCAGCCGCGACCACTACACGGCCCGGTTCCTGATAGCGGCGGCCGGGCCCTGGCACGAACCCCTGCTCCCCGACATACCCGGCCTCGCCGGCTTCCCCGGCGAGGTCTTCCACTCCTCGCGCTGGCGCCACGACCACGACCTCACCGGCACCCGTGTGGCCGTCGTCGGCAGCGGCGCCTCGGCCGTGCAGTTCGTGCCCGCCGTCCAGCCCCGCGTCGGCCGGCTCCACCTGTTCCAGCGCACCGCCCAGTGGGTGCTGCCCAAGCCCGACCACCCGGTACCGCGCGCCGAACGCCGGCTGCTGCGGAGTCTCCCCGGAGCCCAACGGGCACTGCGGGGCGCGGAGTACGCGGCGCTGGAGGCCCTCGGCGTCGGCTTCCGCCACCCGGCCCTCCTGCGGGCGGTGCAGAAGGTGGGCACGCTCCACCTCCGGGCCACCGTCAAGGACCCGGCCCTGCGACGGGCGCTGACCCCCGACTACACCCTGGGCTGCAAACGGCTCCTGCTCTCCAACACCTACTATCCCGCCCTGACCCGGCCCAACGTCACCGTGCACGCCACGGCGGTGAAGGCCGTCGAGGGCAGCCGTGTCATCGGCGAGGACGGCAGCCGCGCGGACGTCGACACGATCATCCTGGGCACCGGCTTCCACATCCTCGACATGCCCATCGCGCAGCGTGTGTTCGACGCCGGTGGTGCCGGCCTCGACGACCACTGGAAGGGCAGCCCGGACGCCTACCTCGGCACCACCGTCAGCGGCTTCCCCAACGCGTTCGTCCTCCTCGGACCGCACCTCGGCACCGGCCACTCCTCCGCGTACACGGTCCTCGAAGCACAACTGGACTACGTGGCGGGCGCGGTGCGGCACTTCCGCTCGGCGGGCTGGGCCAGTATGGACGTACGTCCCGAGGTGCAGGCCGCCTTCCACGCCGAGGTCCAGCAGGCGCTGCCGTCCACCGTCTACAACGCGGGCGGCTGCTCCAGCTACTACCTCGACGACAACGGCCTCAACAGCTTCAGCTGGCCCTGGTCGACGGGCCGGATGCGCCGGCGGCTGGCGAGGTTCGACCCCGAGGCCTATGCCGTGACGGGTGCCGCCGGCTGAGGCCGCCGCCGGATGGCCGCGATCAGGAAGGACAGGCCCGTGGTCACGGCGGCGGTCCCCAGCATCACCATCGTGACGCCGATGACGAAGAGGCCGCTGGAGTCGTCCGACCAGTCGTAGAAGCAGGCGACGGTCAGGCCGGCCGTGGTACCGACGACAGCGCCCGCGATGTGGCGCCTGGACGCCGCCCAGACCACCGGTATCAGCAGGGTCAGCACCAGGCCGATCACCTGCCACGCCTCGTACGGGCCGGTCGACGAACCGTCGGGATGCACATCACGGTGCTGGTCCCAGCCCAGCCACACGGCCCACATGGTCAGCGAGGCCACGGCCGTCACCAGGGTCGGCACCGACCGGGAAAGGGTTTTCAGGGGTCCTTGGCTCATGTCCCCAGCCTCTCGGCACGCCCCCGCGCCGACCAGAGCGCAGGTACTCAGCTCGACCCGAGTACCTGCGCGGGGCATCCGGTTAGTGCTCACGAAGACATGGCAACCGGCATGCCGCGCGACGACGCGTCGGAGCGCGATCAGCCGCACTGCCTTGATCGCATGGTTCGCCCACTGTCGGCGTCGCCTCACGGTCAACCCACAGACACCCCTCCCCCGTCCTAGGTGACGTGAGAGGCGCCCGGGACCGACGGGACGTCTGCGCATGGGGTGTTGAGGAGAGGATCATTGATCCGTGCCCGGCGAATATGTGTGACCGCCGTGGCGGTGCTGGCGGCCCTGGCGGGCCTGCCCGAACCGGCACAGGCTGAACAGCCGCACGAACCGCGGCTGTTGAGCGCGACGGACGACACCCCACTGCCGCGGGGGTGGCGGATCGACGGGGAGGGCGGGGCGCGTGAGCTGGTCTGGCGTGCGCCGAAGGCCGTGCCCATGGGGGATGCGCGGATCGAGTTCCGCAGCGGGGACCGGCCGCTCGGGGCGCCGAAGCCGGCGAGGGACGGGCGGACCTTCCGGCTCGCCCTCGGCGAGGCTCGGCCCGAGCAGCTGACGGACCTTCAGGTGACGGCCGCGGGGCGCCGCCTGGACGCGGCGGCCGACGACACGCACGGGTCCGGCTCGCGCGTGGCACGGATGCCCGCGCAGGCGTCGGCGAACGGCGTCGATCCGGGCAGGCC
This sequence comes from Streptomyces europaeiscabiei, assembly GCF_001550375.1. Lineage (GTDB taxonomy): Bacteria > Actinomycetota > Actinomycetes > Streptomycetales > Streptomycetaceae > Streptomyces > Streptomyces europaeiscabiei. The sequence continues at coordinate 30,356 of NZ_LRTR01000628.1, forward strand.
CGGCTCGTACCGCACGGTCGCCGGGGAGTACGGCCTCGACCCGGTGCGCCTGCCCGGATTCGACACCCCGGTGGAGATGACCGCCGAGGTGGTGGCGCCGAAGGGTGCCACCGGCAGCCGGCCGCTCGCGCTGTTCCTGCACGGCCGCCACAACACCTGCTACAAGCCGGGCTCCGAGGACGACGTGACCGGCGACTGGCCCTGCGCGGACGGCTACAAGCCGATCCCGAGCCACCAGGGCTATCTGCGCGACCAGCAACTGCTGGCCTCCCAGGGCTATGTGACGGTGTCGATCTCGGCGAACGGCATCAACGCCCAGGACGAGGAGGCCGAGGACGCCGGCGCGCAGGCGCGTTCCTCGCTGGTACGGCAGCACCTCGCCCGCTGGGCCGACTGGACCGCCCATCGCTCCTCCGCCCCGGCCGTCGTACGCAAGGCGGCGAAGGCGGACCTCTCCCATGTCCTGCTCGTCGGCCACTCGCGCGGTGGCGAGGGCGTCAACCGGGCCGCCATGGACAGCCTCTACCCGCCGCCGGCCGCCGAGGACGGCTACCGGGGCCCGGTGCGCTGGAAGGTGCGCGGGACCGTGCTCATCGGACCGACGATCTACGGCGGGAACCCGGTCGCCGACGTGCCGTCCGTGACACTGCTGCCGGGCTGCGACGGCGACGTGTCGGACCTGCAGGGCGAGAACTTCGTCGACGGGACGCGCGGGATCAGCCGGGGCACGGCACTGCACAGCGCGGTCTACATGGCCGGCGCCAACCACAACTACTTCAACAGCGAGTGGACCCCGGGCGAGGCCGTCGCACCGGCCAGGGACGACTCCGGGGTCGACCCGGAGCAGCCGGACCCGGTGTGCGCGCCGGGGGCCGCGACCCGGCTGACCGCCGCCCAGCAGCACAAGGCGGGCGCCACGTACATCGCCGCCGCGGCCCGGCTCTTCGTCGCCGGGGACGATCGGGTGCGTCCGCTGCTCGACGGTTCCGGCAGGCGAGCCCCGTCCGCGGACCCGGCCCGGGTGCTGACCCACGCGGTCGGCGGCCGCCGCAGCGGTGGTTTCCTGCCGGACGGCGGGGCCAAGGTGACCGGCGCCCGGCTGTGTTCGGCGATCGACCCCGACCCGGCCGTGGCCTGCCTGGACCCGGAGACGCCCGGATCGTCACCGCACTTCGCGTCGTGGGAGACGGACAAGGAGACCGGCCGCAGCGCGGTGGCGCTGAAGTGGTCGGCGCCGGGCAGGGCCGCGCGTATCACTCCGGCCGAGCCGCTCTCCCTGCGCGGCTCCCGGAAGCTCGCGCTCCGGGTCTTCGTACCGCCGAACACGACCGGCACGAAGTTCGACGTGTCCGTCACCGACTCCTCCAACCGTCGGGCGACCCTGGGCTCGGTCCGGGTGGACGGGCTCCCGGGCTCCGCGAACACCGCCTCCTACTGGGCTCAGGAGCTACGTGTCCCGCTGTCGGCCGCGACCCGGGCCGGGCTCGACCTGAGGCATGTCAAGTCCCTTGAGCTGAAGTCCCGTTCGCGGTCCGGGCGGGCCTGGCTGATGGACGCCTGGGGCTGGGCGCCCGGCACCTCGGCGGTGAAGGCGACCGCACTGCCGCGTGTCGACGTGGGCCGCACGATCGTCAAGGAGGGCGACTCGGGCACCCGCACCTACCGGATCCCGGTCGAGATCTCCGGGCACGGCAGCGGGCAGGTCCGCGTGTACGTCCTCGACCCGGACAGCGGCCGGGCCGAGGACCGCCTCGTGACCGTACGGCCCGGCGGCGACGCGATCGACGTACCGGTAGAGGTGAAGGGCGACACGGTCTACGGCGACGACGTGGAGCACGACATCGTCGTCAAGGCCGTCCACCACGCCGTCGTCGGCAAGCACCGGGGCGGGGTCGTCGTCGAGAACGACGACCCCGAGCCGGTGATCACCCTGTCGCCGGTCGCGGACCGGGTGACCGAGGGAGAGACGCTGACCTGGCGGCTGTCCGTGGACAAGCCCACGGCGGTGGACAACTGGGTGCCGGTGCGGGTGCTTCCGGTCACCGAGGGCGCCGAGCTGTCCACCAAGGACGCGGACCCGCAGTGGCTCAGGGAATCGTCCGGTGACGTGCCCGACCCCGAGCGGCCGCTGTCCGACGCGAGACTGTGGGTGTGGGTGAACATCCCGCCAGGGAACACCAGCGTGGACTTCGACGTGCCGATCGTGCGGGACCAGGTGGCCGAGCCGACCGAGTCGATGCGCCTCGCACTGACCGACAGGCACGCCGAGCCGCTGCCGGACAGTCCGGTGCTGACGGGGACGGTGCTCGACAAGCCGTAGGTACGAGGTACGAGGTACGAGGTACGAGGTACGAGGTACGAGGTACGAGGTACGAGGTACGAGGTACGAGGTACGAGGTACGAGGTACGAGGTACGAGGTACGAGGTACGAGGTACGAGGTACGAGGTACGAGGTACGAGGTACGAGGTACGAGGGATCGTGAGCACCCTCTTGTGCGGGGTCCGGTCTGTCCGGGCCCCGCGCTTCACGAGGTCACGCGGATCCCGACCGTCCCGTCCGGCCCCCGGCGCAGCCTCCTGCCGAAAGGCGTGAGCCGGCCGACGACGCCGTACTTGCGGGCCAGGAGCCACCGGAAGCGGGCGGTGGTCGCCGCGTCGATCGGTTCACCCGCGCGGCCAACGGTGGGTCACCCTCCGACACGTCCGACGCTTTTGTCAGGACCCTCTAAGCGGGTGAAGCCCGGTCCCGGATTCCTGGTGCGGGGCATGGATGAAGCCCCCGGCCCTATCCGGCCGAGTCGGCGGACACGACGCGCTGGAGTTGAGCGATGAAACCGATGAAGCAGAACCCTGACCGGACCGACCCCACCGGCACCACGACCCACCACGTCCCGGTCCTCGTCGTCGGGGGTTCCCTCGTCGGCCTGTCGGCCTCGGTGTTCCTGGGCAGGCTGGGGGTGCCGCACATGCTCGTGGAGCGGCACGCCGGCACCTCCATCCATCCGCGCGGCCGGGGCAACAACGTCCGCACGATGGAGCTGTTCCGGGCGGCCGGCGTCGAGCAGGGCATCCGGCGGGCCGCCGCCACGCTGGCCGGCAACCACGGCATCCTGCAGACGCCCACCCTGGTCGGCGACGCGGGCGAGTGGCTCTTCAAGGAGATCGACGCGGGCGGCGGCCTGGCCCGGTTCAGCCCCAGTTCATGGTGTCTGTGCAGCCAGAACGACCTGGAGCCGGTGCTGATCGAGCACGCCGCGCGGTACGGCGGCGATCTGCGGTACTCCACCGAGATGATGTCGTTCGACAGCGATCCCTCGGGTGTCACCGCGATCGTCAAGAGCCGGGAGACGGGCGAGCACACCACCATCCGCGCGGACTACCTCATCGCCGCCGACGGCCCCCGCAGCCCCGTCCGCGAACAGCTCGGCATCGGCCACAGCGGACCCGGCGACCTGTTCCACAACGTCAGCGTCACCTTCCGCTCCCGCGGCCTCGCCGAGGTCGTCGGCGACCGCCGCTTCATCGTCTGCTACCTGACGAACCCGGACGCCGACGGGGCGCTGCTGCCCGTGGACAACCGGGAGAACTGGGTCTTCCACGCCCCCTGGCACCCCGAACACGGGGAAACCCTGGAGGAGTTCACCGAGGAGCGGTGCGCCGAACACATCCGCCGCGCGGTCGGGGTCGCCGACCTCGACGTCGAGATCACCGGCAAGGCCCCCTGGCACGCCGCCCAGCGCGTCGCCCGCAGCTACCGGTCGGGACGTGTCTTCCTGGCCGGCGACTCGGCCCACGAGATGTCCCCCACGGGGGCCTTCGGCTCCAACACCGGTATCCAGGACGCCCACAACCTCGCCTGGAAGCTGGCGGCGGTGCTCGGCGGCTGGGCCGGCGAAAGCCTGCTGGATTCGTACGACGCCGAGCGCCGCCCGGTGGCGGAGGCGACCAGCGCCCGCGCCGCCGCCCGGTCGGTCGAGCACAGCCACCCCGGCTTCGCCCCG
>NZ_LRTR01000629.1 GCF_001550375.1 Streptomyces europaeiscabiei
GCGGCCAGCAGCGTCTCCGCCTCGTCGCGGTCGTCGCGCAGGGCGGGCACGGCGAGCGGGGCGGTGCCCTGCCAGCCGCCCTGGGCGAGGGCGGTCAGGGTGGTGTCGGGGCCGAGTTCGAGGAGGCGGACGACGCCGCGTTCCTCCAGGGCGGTGACGCCGTCGGCGAACCGTACGGCGTGCCGCACGTGCCGTACCCAGTATTCCGGGTCGGTGAGGTCGCCGGGTTCGGCGAGGCGGCCGGTGAGGTCGGAGACGACCGGGATGCGCGGCTCGGCGTACGCGACGGCGGCGGCGACGGCCCGGAAGTCGTCGAGCATGGCGTCCATGCGCGGGGAGTGGAAGGCGTGGCTGACCCGCAGGCGGGTGGTCTTGCGGCCCTGTGCGGCGAAGTGCGCGGCGACCGCGAGCGCGGCGTCCTCGTCACCGGAGACGACCACGGAGCGGGGGCCGTTGACGGCGGCCACGCCGAGGACGTCCTCGCGTCCGGCGAGCAGCGGCAGCACTTCGTCCTCGGCTGCCTGAAGGGCGATCATCGCGCCGCCCTCGGGCAGCGTCTGCATGAGCCGGCCGCGGGCGGCGACCAGGCGGCAGGCGTCGGGCAGGGTGAGCACCCCGGCCGCGTGGGCGGCGGCGATCTCGCCGACGGAGTGCCCGAGGAGGTGGGTGGGGCGCACCCCGAACGACTCCAGGAGCCGGAAGAGGGCGACCTCGGCGGCGAACAGGGCGGGCTGGGCGTACTCGGTGCGGTTCAGGGTGTCGGCGTCGTCCCCGTGCACGACCTCGGCGAGCGGGCGCGGCAGCAGTCCGTCGAAGTGGCCGCAGACGGCGTCGAAGGCGTCGGCGTACGCGGGGAACGCCTGGTACAGGCCGTGGCCCATGCCGGGACGCTGGGTGCCCTGGCCGGCGAACAGGAACGCGGTCCCGCCCGTGGTGAGGGTGTTTCCGGTGACGACGGCGGGGTGTGTCCGGCCGTCGGCGAGCGCGCGGAGTCCGGCCAGCAGGGCGTCGCGGCCGGTGCCGGTGACGGCGGTGCGGTGCTCCAGCGGGGCGCGGGTGAACGCGAGAGCGTGCGCGACGTCGGCGGCGTCCAGGCCGCTGTGCTGTTCGAGGTGGGCGAGGAGCCGGCCGGCTTGGTCGCGCAGGGCGGGCGCGCTGCGCGCGGCGAGCAGCCAGGGCAGGGCGGTGCGGTCGGTGTCGGTGTCCCCGCGTCCGGGGGTGGGCGTGGTGGACGCGTCCGGCGTCGCGGGCGGTTCGGCGAGGATGACGTGGGCGTTGGTGCCGGAGACGCCGAACGCGGAGACCCCGGCGCGGCGGATGCTCTCGCCGGCGGGCCAGGCGACGGCTTCGTGCAGCAGTCGGATCCGCCCGCTGTCCCAGTCGACTCGGGACGAGGGCTGCCCGGCGTGCAGGGTGCGCGGCAGGGTGTCGTTGCGCAGGGCGAGGATCATCTTGATGATGCCGACGGCTCCGGCCGCGGCCTGGGTGTGCCCCAGGTTGGACTTGACCGAGCCGAGCCACAGTGGCCGGTCCTCGGGCCGCTCCTGGCCGTACGCCGCCAGCAGCGCCTGTGCCTCGACGGGGTCGCCGAGCGTGGTGCCGGTGCCGTGCGCCTCCACGACGTCGACGTCCCGGGGGGAGAGCCCGGCGAAGGCCAGCGCCTGCCGGATGACACGTTGCTGGGAGGGGCCGTTGGGGGCGGTCAGGCCGTTGGAGGCGCCGTCCTGGTTGACGGCCGTGCCCTCCACCACGGCCAGCACGCGGTGACCGGCTCGGCGGGCGTCGGAGAGCCGCTCCACGACGAGTACGCCGACGCCCTCGGCCCAGCCGGTGCCGTCGGCGTCGTCGGAGAACGCCTTGCAGCGGCCGTCGGGCGCGAGGCCGCCCTGGAGGCTGAACTCGACGAAGGCGCCCGGGTCCGCCATGACGGTGACGCCGCCCACGAGCGCCAGGTCGCACTCGCCGCCGCGCAGCGACTGCGCGGCCAGGTGCAGGGCCACCAGGGAGGACGAACAGGCGGTGTCGACGGTGACGGCCGGGCCTTCCAGGCCGAGGGAGTAGGCGATACGGCCGGAGATCACGCTGCCCGCCTGACCGGTCAGCAGATGTCCCCCGAGCCCCTCGGGAATCTCGGTCAGACCGGTCGCGTAGCCGGAGCTGCCGGCTCCGACGAAGACGCCGGTGCGGGAGCCCTTCAGCGCGGTGGGGGCGATCCCGGAGTGCTCCAAAGCCTCCCAGGAGGTCTCCAGGACGAGCCGCTGCTGCGGGTCGAGGGCCTGGGCCTCACGGGGGCTGATCCCGAAGAACGCGGCGTCGAACGCGGACGCCCGCGCCAGGAAGCCCCCGGACCGGGTGTCGCTGGCCTCCAGCAGGCCGGTCAGGTCCCAGCCGCGGTCCTCGGGGAAGGCGCCGACGGCGTCACCGCCGGCCGCGAGGAGATCCCACAGCTGGTCCGGGCCGTCGATGCCGCCGGGCAGACGGCATCCCATGCCGACGATGACGACGGGGTCGGTGTCGGTCGCCCGCACCGGGGCTTCCTGCCGCTCCCGCTCGGCCCCGTACAGCTCGTCCCGCAGGCGGGCGGCGACGGCGAGCGGCGTGGGGTGGTCGAAGACGAGGGTGCTGGGCAGGGTGATGCCGGTCTCGGCGGTGAGGGCGTTGCGCAGTTCGACCGCGGTCAGCGAGTCGAAGCCCATCTCGCGGAAGGCCCGGCCGACGGCGACGGCGGCCGGGTCGGTGTGGCCGAGCGCGGCGGCGGCCCTGCGGCGCACCAGGTCGAGCAGGGCGGCGT
>NZ_LRTR01000063.1 GCF_001550375.1 Streptomyces europaeiscabiei
GTTCACGGCGCGCCCGCCGCTCCGCGCGCCGGGGCACGCCCCAGTCGGGGGTGACGGGCACCCGGGCGTTCTGGCTGAACTCCAGCACCGGATAGCCCAGTTCGAGGACCTGGGCGACGATGCGGGCGCTCTCGCCGACGCTCATGCTGGGCAGGATCTCGGGGAGTCTGCGGGCGAGTTCCTCCGCGCCGGGGAAGTCGGTGTGCAGGGCGAAGCCGGGCGCGATGCGTTCGACGGCGACAGCCGGCTCGTCGTCCCGCCGGCGCAGTGTCTCGGCGTCGGCGGCCAGCACGAGGAGACGCTCCCGGCCGGGGCCGACCAGGGGGTACGCCCACCACAGGACGTCCAACCGGTCGCGGCCGGGCACGGTGACCCGGGCGCGGCCGGCCGCCGGGTAGGACAGGTGTCCGTCGAGGGAGGTCTCCAGGTCGTGGCCGAGTGCGTCGTAGGCGCCGTACGCCCCGTGGACCCGGGTGTCGTCCTCGTCCGGGAGGGCGCCGGAGACCGGCAGCAGGTCGAGGGCGGGGTGGCCCACCGCGTCGTCCCTGTCGGTGCCGAAGAGCCGGCGTGCGCCGGTGCTCCAATGCGACACGAGGCCGGCGCGGTCGACGACGACCACGGCCAGGGGGATACGGCCGACCGCGGCGTGCTCCGCCGTGCCGTCACCGGCTCCGTGGCCGCTAGTCGCGCCCGTGTCGGTGCCACGGTCCATGGCCAAGGCCCTTTCTCCCCACAGCTCGCAAGATCTGCGCCGCCCCCACTACCGTACGGCTGCGTAGCGTCGCGATGTGTGGCAATACGCGAATTGCTCCATGGGAGCCTCCGGCGCACACGCATGCCACGTGGGCGGCGCACGAGCACTCGCACACCCCCCACATGACCACCAGCCGACCACCGGCGACCACCGACTGACCGCCGACTGACCGCCGACTGACAACCGGCGGAACTGCGGACCCGAGTTTCCGTGGCCGCCGGCCTCAGTCCCCGTACCCCAGCTGCAGGTCCCGCTCCGTCCTCCCACCGCCGACGACCTGGAGCACCGTCGCGACGGGGGGATATCCGGTGGCGATGACCGTGTACTCGCCGGAGGCGACGTCGCCGAACCGGAACGTTCCGTCGATGCCGGTGGTGATCGTGTCGACGACGCTCCCGGCGGCGTCGAGGAGCGTCACGCGCGCGTCCTCCACCGGCCGGCCGGCCCCGGCACGGACCGTGCCCCGCAGGACCGCGCCCCCGGCGAGTTCGACGTCCTGGCGGGTCTCGCGGGCGGCCCGGACGGTGACGGGGAGTGCGGCCGGGCGGTGGGAGTGGGCGCTCGCGGTGAGCATGTACTCCCCGGCGACCAGCTCGGTGATGAGGTACTCACCCTCCTCCCCGCTGCGGGTGGTCACGACGACCTCACCGTGCACATCGGTGAGGGTGACGGTCGCGTCGCTCACCGCCCGCCCGTCCGCCGTCCGTACGACCCCGGCCAGGCGCCCCGCGCCGCCGAGCACGATGTCGACCTCGACGGGGCCCTCGCCGACGGTGACGCTCACGGCCTGCGGCTGGTGACCGCCGGCCGTCGCGATCAGCACGTACGCCCCCGGCCCGGGGGTGGACAGCGCGTACCGCCCGTCCTCGCCACTGCCACCTCGCCCGGTCTGGCGGCCGGTGCCGTCGATGAGGGTGAGCGCGGCCCGGGGCACGACGGTGCCGTCGGGGTGCTGGACCGTGCCGCGGACGGGGACGCCGGGGGCGTACGGCGAACGAAGCGAGAGGGGGGTCCCCCCGCCCGAGGGGTGGGGGAGCGACCGCGGAACCCGGACGGAGGGCGCGGGCACGGGCGCGGGCTGCCGCTCGGGCTCGGGCTCGGCGGGGACCTCGTCGAAGGACACCGGCGTCCGTTCCTTGAGGAAGCAGGCGATGAGGAGCCCGAGGACGAGCACCGGCGTGAGGTACAGGAAGATCCTCGGCATGGCCGCCGCGTAGGCCTCGACGTAGGCGTCGCGCAGCGGGGCGGGCAGGGTGTGGACGAGGTCCGGGGTGAGGGAGCCCGGGTCGGGGAGGACGGCGCCCGCGCGCGGGGGAAGGCGGTCGGCGAGCCGGGCGGTGAGGAGCGCGCCGAACGCGGCCACGCCCACGCTGCCGCCGATCTGGCGGAGGTAGTTGCCGGCGGCGGTGGCGGCGCCGATGTCGGCGGGGCGTACGGAGTTCTGCACGGCGAGGATCAGGACCGGCATCACCATGCCGATGCCCGCGCCGAGGACGGCCGTCCAGATGCCGAACTGCAGCCGGGGCGTGTCCGTCTCCATGCGGGACAGCAGCCACACCCCGAGGGCGGTCAGGGCGCTGCCGAGGACGGGGTACGTCCGGTAGTGCCCGGTGTGGGCGACGAGTTGGCCGCAGACGACGGACGCGCCGACGATGCCGGCCATCATCGGCACCATGAGCAGCCCCGACTCGGTGGCGGAGATCCCGCCCACCATGCGCAGCTGGGTCGGCAGGTAACTGGCGGTGCCGAAAAGGGCGATGCCGACGGCCGTCCCGACGAGGCCGGTCACGACGAAGGCCGGGTCCTTGAACAGCCGCGGGGGGACGAGGGGCTGGACCGCGAACCGCTCGACGACGAGAAGGAGGACGGTCGCCGCGACCGCGCCGGCGGCGAGACCGAGGACGAGCCGCGAGTCCCAGGCGTACGCGGTGCCGCCCCATCCGGCCAGCAGGACCAGGCAGGTCGAGGCGACGGCGAGCAGCAGCGTGCCCAGGACGTCGAGGCGGCCCCTGGTCGTGTACTTCGGCAGTCTCAGCGCGAAGGTGACGACGGCCAGGGTGATGAGCCCGCAGGGCACGTTGACGTAGAAGCACCACCGCCAGGAGAGGTGGTCCGTGAGCCAGCCGCCGAGGAGAGGGCCCGCCAGGGAGGCGAGGCCGAACGCGGCGCCGACGAGGCCCAGATAGCGGCCGCGGTTCCGGGAGGGCACGATGTCGGCGATGATCGCCTGCACACCGATCAGGAGACCGCCCGCGCCGATGCCCTGGAGCGCGCGGAACACGATGAGCTGGTCCATGTTCCGGGAGAACCCGGCGAGCGCGGAACCCGCCACGAAGATCACGAGAGCGAACTGGAAGACGCCCTTGCGGCCGCGGAGTTCACCCAGTCTGCCGTAGACGGGAAGGGTGACGGTGGCGGTGAGCAGATAGGCCGTGATCGCCCAGGACATCCGGTCCACACCGTGCAGCTCGCCGACGATCTCGGGGAGGGCGGTGGCGACGACCATCTGCTCCAGCGCGGCGAGGAGCAGGGCGAGCAGAAGGGCGGAGAAGACCAGGCGGATCCGGCGCGGACCGATTCGGGGAGGCCCGTCCGCCGGTGGTGGTGTCGCGGGTGTGGTGGTCGGTTCGTCCTTCACCAGTGTGATCGCGCCCATGCGTACCGCTCCCTCGTCGCACTTACCGCACAATTCCCGCATTAAGCGGCAACTGTCGGTAAGTGCGACGAGTTACGGCATTCCGGGGAGCGTCACGGAGATCCACTCGAACCGGTGAGAGGGGCAACGCCCCCCGGATGAGCGCCGGTTGGATCGGGCATCCTTGTCGCCCCCGGCGTTACTTCTCCACCTCGGTGGCGAGGTTGGCGAGCAGGGCGTCGTAGATCCGGCCGAGGCCCTTGGGGGCGAAGGTCTTCTCGAAGAAGCCGCCGATGCCGCCGGCACCCTGCCAGGTGGTGGTGACGACGACACGGGAGCCGCCCTCGCCGACCGGGGTGACCCGCCAGACGGTGACCATGGTGGAGTTGCGGTCCTTCTCAACGAGCTCGCCGTCGGAGGGCTCGGTGACCTCCAGGAGGCAGTCGCGCACCCGCTTGCTGGTGGCCTGGAGCTTCCAGTGGACGAGGGTGCCCTCGCCGTCGCCGCCCTCGCGCACCTCGTACTCGCTGAAGTGCTGCGGCATCAGCTTCCCGCGCGCGCCGCTGTAGTCGGCCAGGGTGTCGAACACAGTCTCCGCGTCCGCCGCGACGACTCGTTCAGTCGTGGCCTCGACCTGCGCCATTGCACTTCCTCCAGCACTTGGTAACTCGGGGATGTGCGGAAAGCCAACCACCCCCCGCCCGGAGGGCCCAAATCGGGGTGCCCCAAGGGCCCGCCGCGGCCTGCCCGAAGGACCCCCGACGAGACCTCCACACGGTGTTCGAAAACCAGTTCGCACGATCAAGGGAACATGTGTTCTATTCTGGGGCGAGAGCAACCGAGGAGGCGTCCATGCGCTGGGACCATCTGGCCGAGAACCCCGCCACGGCCCGGGACGCCGCGCTGTTCGGGGCGGACGCGGTGACGAGCCGTACCTTCGACACTCCGGAGTTCCGCGGCATGACCTTCCACGAGGTCCGGGCGAGAACGATCGTGAACCGGGTGCCGGGGGCCTCCCGGATGCCGTTCGAGTGGACGGTGAACCCCTACCGGGGCTGCACGCACGCGTGCGTCTACTGCTTCGCCCGCAAGACCCACAGCTATCTGGACCTCGACACGGGCCTCGACTTCGACTCGCAGATCGTCGTGAAGATCAACGCGCCCGACCTGCTGCGCCGCCGGCTGGCCTCGCCGCGCTGGCACGGCGAACACATCGCGATGGGCACCAACGTGGACTGCTACCAGCGCGCGGAGGGCCGTTACGGCCTGATGCCGGGCATCATCGCGGCCCTGCGCGACCACGCGAACCCCTTCTCGATCCTGACCAAGGGCACGCTGATCCTGCGCGACCTGGACCTGATCCGCCAGGCGGCGGAGGTCACCGAGGTCGGCATCTCGGTCTCCGTCGGTTTCACCGACCAGGAGCTGTGGCGCACGGTCGAGCCGGGCACGCCCGCGCCCGAGCGCCGGCTGGACGTCGTGCGCGCCTTCACCGGCCTCGGCATCGACTGCGGGGTGCTGATGGCCCCCGTGCTCCCCTTCCTCAGCGACCACCCCGACCGGCTGCGCGAGACCGTGCGGGCCGTCGCGGCCTCCGGCGCCACCTCCGTGACCCCGCTGGTGCTGCATCTGCGGCCCGGCGCACGCGAGTGGTACATGGCCTGGCTGGAACGCCATCACCCCCGTCTCGTACGGCGTTACGAACTGCTGTACGCGGAAGGCGCCTACGCCCCGAAGTGGTATCAGCGGCAGATCACCCGTCAGGTCCACGAACTGGCCCAGGAATACGGCATGGGCCCCCGGCGCGCGGAGCTGCCGAGACGGATACCGGTGCGCGAGCCGGCCGTGCCGGAGAGGGCCGGGGACACGGCACCGACCCAGCTGACCCTTCTCTGACACCTCGGGGAGCATCCGGGCGCTTCTCCCGCCCCGATCGGGTCAAGTCTCGGTGTATGGCGTTCTCCGGAGGGTGCGGTCCGGGACGATGCGCGACGAAGGCCGTGGAGTGCACGGCCCGAAATCCTCCGTCCTGGGAGGCCTGACGATGAAGAAACGCGCAGCTGCTCTGTGCGGTGCCGCCGCCGTGTTGGCTGGAATGGTCACGGCGGTCCCGGCCGGCGCGAGCGGTGCTTCCGCCACCGCGCCGGTGGCGAAGCCCGCCTGGAAGAAGTGCGCCACCGGCACCTACCGGACGCTCCAGTGCGCCTCCCTGAAAGTGCCGCTGGACCACCGCGATCCGAACGGCAAGAAGATCACGCTGGCCCTGTCCCGCGTCCCCCACACCGCGAAGAAGTACCAGGGCCCCCTGCTGGTCAACCCCGGCGGCCCCGGCGGCAGCGGCCTCACCCTGGCCGGATTCGTCGCGTCCTCGCTGCCGAAGAAGGTGGCGGCGCAGTACGACGTCATCGGCTTCGACCCGCGCGGCGTGGGCAAGAGCAAGCCCGCACTGAACTGCAGGCCGGGCCACTTCGCGTCGGTGCGCCCCGACTCCCTGCCGAGCACCCCGAAGATCGAGCGGGCCAACCTGAAGCGCGCCGAGGCCTTCGCCGAGGCCTGCGCCAAGAAGTACGCGGGCGTGCTGCCCCACATCGACACGGTCAGCGCGGTCGAGGACATGGACGCCATCCGCGCGGCCCTCGGCGCCAAGAAGATCAACTACTTCGGGTACTCGTACGGCACCTACCTGGGCGCCGTGTACGCCAAGCTCTTCCCGAACCGTGTCCGGCGTGCGGTGCTGGACTCCGTGGTGGACCCCACGGGGGTCTGGTACGACGGCAACCTCCAGCAGGACCAGGCGTTCAACGACCGCCACCGGGCGCTGATGGCCTGGATCGCCAAGCACGACAAGACGTACAGGCTCGGCACCGATCCGGAGAGGATCGAGGCCAAGTGGTACGCGATGCGGGCGGCGCTGGCCGAGAAGCCCGCGGACGGCAGGGTGGGCGCCTCCGAACTGGAGGACACGTTCATGCCCGGCGGCTACTACAACGGCTACTGGCCCTACCTCGCCGAGGCGTTCGCCGCCTTCGTGAACAAGAAGAACGACGATCCGCTGGTCGAGGCGTACGAGAACTTCGGCGCCGTCGACGCGGCCGGCGACAACGGCTACAGCGTCTACGCCTCGGTGCAGTGCCGTGACGCGCGCTGGACCCGCGACTGGGACGAGTGGCGCGACGACAACTGGGCGATGTACGAGAAGGCGCCGTTCATGACCTGGAACAACGCCTGGTACAACGCGCCCTGCGCGTTCTGGCCCACGAAGTCCCTCGACCCCGTGGACGTCTCCAACACCGAGCTGCCGCCGGTCCTCATCTTCCAGGCGACGGACGACGCGGCGACCCCCTACGAGGGTGGGGTCGTCACCCATCATCTGCTGCGCGGCTCCAGCCTGGTCGTCGAGGAGGGCGGCGGGAACCACGGCATCTCGCTGAGCGGCAACGCCTGCCTGGACAAGCACCTGACGGCATATCTGACCGACGGCAGGGTGCCGCGCGGCCAGGGCGAGACCGACGCCGTCTGCAAGAAGCTCGCCGACCCGAAGCCGCTGGGCAAGAAGGCCGTGTCGACCTCGTCCCGAGGCTCGACGCTGCACGGGCTGCTGGGCTTCCGCGGCTGAGCCGGGGCCGTGGGGGTCCCGCCGGAAATCCGCGGGACTCCCACGGCCACCCCCGCCTAGGGTGCCGCCATGAACGACGCCCCCCATGACCTCCGCATCCGCGAGATGACCCTGTCCGACTGCCGTCCCGTGGCCGAGATCCGCGTAGGAGGCTGGCGGACCGCGTACGCCGGGCTCGTCCCGCAGTCGTACCTCGACGCGATGGACGTGGACAAGGACGCCGAGACGCGCCGAGCGATGCTCTCGAAGGCCGGCAACCCCGTGGTGAACCTGATCGCCGAGCGCGCCGGGGAGATCGTCGGCTGGTCGGCGTACGGCCCCTACCGCGAAGGCGACGTGCGCACCGGGGACGCCGAGTTGTACGCGATCTACATACGACCGGGCCACTTCGGCGCCGGCGTGGGCACCGCGCTGCTGAGGGAGTGCGCCGAGCGCTGCGAGGCAGCCGGCCACGGCCGCATGCTCCTGTGGGTCCTCAAGGAGAACACCCGGGCCCGCCGCTTCTACGAACACCACGGCTTCCACCCGGACGGGGTCGAGGAGCCCTTCGAGGCGGACGGCGTCGAGGTGCCCGAGGTCCGGTACGGACGCGCCCTGTGAGGGGCGCGGGGAACCACGCGACGAGCACCCACCTGACCCGCGGCCGCATCACGGCCCCGGCAGCGCAGCGCTACCGCTGCTTGGGGATGCGCGCCAGTGCCCGCACCGCCGCCTCCGCGAGCGTCGGATGCGCCAGGGCCTCGTTCAGTACGGTCCTGGCGCGTGCGTCCTCCAGGGCCCCCAGTCCCTCCACGCACGCGAGCGCCACCCGGCGGTAGGGATCGTGCGGTCTCAGGCGGCGCCGGAGTGTGGTGATCAGCGCCGGGACGGACTCGGGGGCGCGGAGCTCGGCGAGCAGGCGTACGGGATGCAGGGCGTAGGCGACGCGGAGTTCGTTGGTCGCAAGAGCGGCCGCCGCGCGCGCGGTGCGAGGGTCCCCGAGGCGGGCCAGTGCGTATGCCGCGGACGCGCAGCGCGGCGGATCCCGGTGGTTGAGCAACAGGACGAGAGCCTCGAAGGCCCGCCGGTCCCCGACGACACCCAACCGGAACGCGGCCAACTCCCGCGCCCACAAGGGCTGTCCCGGCTCGATGAGCAGGGCCGCCAGTTCGTCCGTGGACTCGGTCGTGACAAGCCGCTCGTATCCCGCCGCGCCCCCCGACTCGCTCCGCACACGCTCCGTGAGTGATCGCAACTCCTCGTCCATGTCATCGAGCGTACGGGCGCCCGGCGCGCTCGGGGGACGTACCTCACAAACACGGGGGCTGGCGCGCTCGTTACCCACCGGTTAAGCTCAGACGAGCGAGTTACCCACTCGTGTTCGCTCTCGACGGTTTGGTGACGCAGCCGTTGTGAGCACAGTCGGTTCGGTACCTGGAGTACCAGTACGGCTCGGCCTCGGGACAGGGCCGGTCGGTTCAGCCGTTCCCCCGGGCGTGTGCACGCCCGCGGCGACGGCACCGGGCGTGTGCGTTCATCAGCCCGGCACCACCCCACACCCGCACGCCACGCGCCGGTTGCGCGCTCTTCGCGTACCCGCGGCGTTTCCCTCAGCCGTCACCTCATCCTGGAGTCCCGCGATGGCCACTCCCCTTTCCGACTCGTCGCTGTCCCCGCAGTCCCCGTTCAAGACGATCGCCGTGGTCGGTCTCGGCACCATGGGCACCGGCATCGCCGAAGTGCTGGCCCGGGCCGGCCGCGAGGTCGTCGGCATCGACATCAGCGAGGCCGCCGGCGTCCGTGCCGTCACCGCGCTGGAGGCCGCGACCGAGCGCGCCGTGACCCGTGGACGCATCACCGAGCAGGAGCGCGGCGACGTGCTCGCCCGCTTCCGCACCTTCACCGACCTCCAGGCCGCGTCCGACGCCGACCTGGTGATCGAGGTCGTCCCGGAGTCGTACGAGATCAAGCAGCAGGTCTTCCGTGAGCTGGACGCGATCGTGCGTCCCGAGGCCGTCCTCGCCACCGGCACCAACGCCCTGTCGGTGACGCGGCTGGCCGCCGAGTCGGCGCGGCCGGAGCGGGTGCTCGGGCTGCACTTCTTCAACCCGGCGCCCGCGATGAAGCTGGTCGAGGTCGTCTCCTCGGTGCTGACCGCGCCCCAGGCCGTCGCCTCGGTCACGGATCTCGCCCTCGACCTGGGCAAGGAGCCCGTCGCGGTCGGCGACCGGCCCGGATTCGTCGCCGACGGGCTGCTGTTCGGCTACCTCAACCAGGCCGCCGCGATGTACGAGGCCAAGTACGCCTCCCGCGAGGACATCGACGCGGCGATGCGGCTCGGCTGCGGGCTGCCGATGGGCCCGCTGGCGCTGCTGGACCTGATCGGCGTCGACACCGCGCGCACGGTCCTGGAGGCCATGTACACGGCCTCGCACGACCGGCTGCACGCACCGGCGCCCATCCTCAAGCAGCTCAGCGAGGCGGGCCTGACCGGCCGCAAGTCGGGGCGCGGTTTCTACTCCTACGAGGCCCCCGGCTCCGCCACCGTCGTGCCGGACGCGCTGACGCCGCGGGACGGCGTCGCCACGGTCCCCGGGCGCACCGTCCGCTCGGTGGGTGTCGCGGGCTCCGGGACCATGGCGTCCGGGATCGCCGAGGTGTTCGCGAAGGCCGGGTACGAGGTCGTGCTGGCCGCCCGCAGCGAGGAGAAGGCGCAGGCCGCGAAGGCCCGTATCGGCAAGTCGCTCGCCCGCTCCGTCGACAAGGGCCGGATGACGGTCGAGGCCGCCGCCGAGACACTGGACCGGATCACCCCGGCGGGCTCGTACGACGCCTTCGCGGACGTCGACCTGGCGTTGGAGGCCGTGGCCGAGGACCTGGAGGTCAAGCGGCAGCTGTTCGCGACCTTCGACAAGGTCTGCAAGCCGGGCGCGATCCTCGCCACCACCACCTCCTCGCTGCCCGTCGTCGCGTGCGCCCGCGCCACGTCGCGTCCGCAGGACGTGATCGGGATGCACTTCTTCAACCCGGCGCCGGCGATGAAGCTGGTCGAGGTGGTCCGCACGGTCCTGACCGCCGACGACGTGCACGCCACCGTCCGCGAGGTGTGCGCGAAGGTCCGCAAGCACCCGGTGGACTGCGGCGACCGGGCCTGTTTCATCGTGAACGCGTTGCTGTTCCCGTACCTGAACAACGCGATCAAGATGGTCCAGGAGCACTACGCGACGCTGGACGACATCGACGCGGCCATGAAGCTGGGCGGCGGCTACCCGATGGGTCCGTTCGAACTGCTGGACGTGGTCGGGCTGGACGTGTCGCTGGCCATCGAGAAGGTCCTGCACCGCGAGTTCCGCGACCCGGGGCTGGCCCCGGCGCCGCTGCTGGAGCACCTGGTGGCCGCGGGCTGCCTCGGCCGCAAGACGGGCCGCGGCTTCCGCGAATATGCCAAGCGCTGAGGAGGCGGGCGACGGGATCGGGTCTCCCCCGGGCCCGGCGTCCGCGCCTGGCCCGGGGGAGACCCGGGCGGACCGGTCCACGGCGGACGCCGACCCGGTGGGCCGGTCCGTGGCAGAGAACGGTCCGGTGCG
>NZ_LRTR01000630.1 GCF_001550375.1 Streptomyces europaeiscabiei
ACGACAACGGGCATCACTCCGGCCCACCTCCCCGCGCCCCGTCGCGCCCCTATCCGCCAGGGCCTGTCCGGTGTTCCTCCCGCCGATCGGACAGGCCCTGGCCCCTGTTCAGGACCGATGGAACGGCCGCAGACGAGGACGGCCCTACGTCGTACCTGTCGGTCAACGCCCGGCGACGTCCCGTGTCAACGCGGTGTCGACACGGACGAGTTCTGGCAACTGGGCAGGGGCCGCCGGGGTGAGCGGAGCGCCGGTGGGGGCTTCGGCCGGCTCGGCCGGTGGCGTCGGCAGGATGCGGTCCTCCCACCAGGACAGGGCCATCACGGCGGCAAGCAGCACGAAGGGGGTCGAAGTGGAAAGGATCAGCGCGTACATGTGTGCCGCCTGCGGGAAACGTGCGACGCGACGGGCAGCAGATCGGTGCCCGCTTGGAGCACATCGGGAGAGCGTCAGGATCATGTGACGACAGACACGTGCGGGAACGGCTCGCTCGTGGCGACGCGGGTTCCGGCACCGATGCGCAGGGTGCGCCCCCTGGGGAGCGCGTGGGTGGTGCGACGCTGCCGGGGGCAGGGGCGGCATGTCGCACGCTAGCCCTCGCGGCAGTTCCCCGACAGGTGTCAAGCAGCCATTCACACAAGGCAGGACGCGTGGACGCCGCACGGTATCCGCAACCCTTGGGCAGGACTACGCTGTGGGGTGAGGCCCCAGTCCCCGGTATCGATGCTGTGTTCCGTTCCCCGGGGAGGCCCACCATGTTCGTTCCGCTCCTCTTCCTCAGCGCGGCCCTGTTCGGCCTCGGCTTCCTCGACCCCCTCTGGTGGGTGGCAGCGGCGGTGCTGGTCTTCGTCGCCACCCGCCACGGCCGCGATCGCGGGGGAGGCTGGATCCGCGGCGACGGCTCCGATCTCGGTGACTATCGGGACTACGAGAACCGCCGGGATCGTCAGGACCGCTGGGATCGCCGCTACAGCCGTCAGTACCGGGCGCGCCGGCGGCGCGAGGACCGCCGAGACCGCGAGCGCGGGTGACGGTCAAGTGGCCGGAGAAGCGGCGGGATCCGCGGTCCGAGGCCATGCGGGGGAACGCGCCTGTGGCACCGGATGCCGGGTGCGGACGCAGCGGAAAGCCGCGTCGTGCGCTGCGGCGAGCTCCCGTGCGAAACCAGGGGCGCGGATCACGACCCCCACGCACGTCGTCCAGGTAGGGAGAGACCATGATTCACGCAGCCGACGTCCGAGAATGGCGCAACCGCGATGTCGTTGACGCCGAGTCGCGCAAGATCGGGGTCCTTGAGGCGGTCTATGTGGACACCACCACCGACGAGCCGGCCATGGCCACGGTACGGACCGGACTGCCCACCCGGCACCGTCTGCTCTTCGTCCCCATCGAGAACGCGATCGTCGGGCCGGACTATCTCAGGGTCGGCTATGTCAGAACGCTGGTGAAGCAGGCCCCTTCGATCGGTACCGACGACGTACTGCCGGCCGAGCAGGAGGAAGCGATCTTCCACCACTACGGACTGGCCTACCAGCCCGGGGCGGCCGGAGAACGGCAGCTGGCGCGCCGCTGACCACCTATGGACGGGATGACTCCTCTGTGAAGTACGGACCGTGCCCCAGATGACCCCGCCCGGTGTGGAACATCGGTTGTCGAGGATTGTGCCGTCAGCGGGGAACGAGGCTCTGCTGGCCGAGGTCGTCGAACTGCGCGCCAGGAACCAGCAGTTGGGGCGCGCGATCGAGAGCCGGGAGGTGATCGACCAGGCGCGCGGCATGCTCATGGTCCTGGCGCCGTGTTCCAGCGAGCGAGCCTGGGACCTGTTGGTGGGCGTGTCGCAGCACAGCAACACCAAGCTCCGGGACGTGGCCGCCGCTCTGGTCGCCACGACGAGGGGCCGGACGCTTCCGGAACCGATACGGCGGGAGCTGCGCCGAGAACTGCGACGCCTCCATGAGGCGGACCGGAGATGACGGCGTACGTGCCCGGCGGACGGCACCGGGAGCTGTCCGGCTCAACTCTCCGGTGCCCTCATCCAGGACGGCCGTCGGACGTGTCTGTCGCGTAGCCCGCGTCGTGGACCCCCCACCATCTCGTGCGTTCCTTCTCCGTTCTGACTGATCACTGTTTCGCTGTCGACGCTTCGTCGGAAGTCGGCCGCCCCCTGCTTGGCGGCAGGCAGGCCGGGGAGCGCAGCAGTTCCTCGCTCTCGAAGAAACCGGTGCCGTCCGTTGTGAGCGACGCCACCGATGCGGCCTCCGCATGGTGCGGGTCAGGCCCCCAGGCCGGCGAGGGGTTCGGAGTTGTCGATGAGGGCGCGGGCCACGTCGGCCAGGCGCCGGTTGTGGGCGCGGGCGTAGCCGCGCAGCGCGCGGAACGACTGCTCCATGTCGATGCCCTGCCGTTCGGCGAGTTTTCCCTTGGCCTGTTCGATCAGCACTCGGCTGTTCAGCGCCGTCTGCAGCTGCTCGTTGAGCACCGTGCTGCGCTGAGCGGTGCGTTGTTGCAGCAGGCTGATGGTGGCGACGTCCGCCAGTGCCTGGGCGACCAGTGTGGCGGCCGGGTCGAAGGGACCGGGGGCGGCGCGGAAGAGGTTCAGGGCGCCCACGGTCTCCGCCCGCAGGCGCATGGGCAGGGCCTGGACCGCCCCGAAGCCGCTGCGGTGGGCCGCCGTGGCGAAGCGCGGCCAGCGGTCGATCTCCCGGGTCAGGTCGTGGATGATCACCGGTGTGTTGGTGCGGAAGCACTCCAGGCAGGGGCCTTCGTCGTTCTGCAGCTGGAAGAGCTCCAGCAGGCGCACCTGTTCGTCGGAGGCGGCCATGAGGCGGAGTTTGCCGTCCTGGTCGGCGAGCAGCACCCCGGCGGCGCTCGCGTCGAGAATGCCGACGCAGCGGTCGGTCAGCAGGCACAGGAAGTCGATGAGGTCGAAGTCGGCGACGAGGCTGTCGGCCAGCTCGACGAAGGTCTTGGCCAGAAGTTGTTGATCCATGGTGGGCACCCTCGATTGAGACTGTTCCCGGCCTGAAGGGACGGGAAGGACGGCACGTTCCTGGGTCGGCACCGACGCGTCAGATTTCCTCATCGGAATCGGACTGCTCCGGCTCCGTGTCCGGCTCCGTGTCCGGTGAGAAGCGAAGCCGACGGGCCACCACATCCGCGGCCACGTCGGCGAGTCGGTGTCCCCGCGTATAGGCGTAGGCGCGAAGCCGGACGAAGGCCTCCTCGATACCGACTCCGAGCTGGACCGTGAGCATCCCGCTGGCCTGGTCGATCTCCGCCCGGTACGCGCCCAGGTCCGCGAAGCCGTAGTCCGGCATCGGTCCGTCGGTGGGTGCGCCCGCTTCGTCGATCCTCGTGTCGAGCAGGAGCAGCGTCGCGAGATCGGCGAACGCCAGCGCGTCGGCCAGTTCCTCCGCGTCCAGCACGGTCGGAATGCCGGCGTACAGGTCCAGGACTCCCGGGCTGATCGCGCCCTTCTGCAAGGGGAGGGAGAACACCGCGCGGGCCCCTGCTTTCAGGGCCGCATCGGTGAACACGGCCCAGTGATCCCGAAGTTCAGCGGTGAGCAGATCGGGTGTCAGGACGGCCGAGCCGCTGGCAAAGGCGTCCACGCAGGGCCCCTCGCCCAACGTGAGCTGGAGCTCCTCCAGTTGCTCGCTGATGTCGTCGGTGCTGCACAGAGGATGACTTGCCGCGGTCCGTGACATCGCCGACAGCCCGGCCCCGCCGACCGGCAGCGCGGCCACGGCCGCGGTACACACATCCACGACACCGACCCGGGCACCTCGTCGGGCCGCCTGCTCGGCCACCAGCAGCCGTATGCGGTCCGATCGCCTGTCAGGTCCCACCGGGGTCACCGCCGCCGGGCATCGTGACAAGCCCCTCCAGCCGCGCCGTGGCGCGTTCCCCGAGGGGATAGACCAGCGCGCGGAACGTGGTGGCACCCAGTGGCCTGCGAAGCTCTCCGATGTCCAGCCATCCCCAGGAGCGGAGCGCGGCGAGAGTCGGGCGGTCGGCCTGGTCCACCAGGGTGGCGCCGAGCGATGCCTGACGGTCGGTCAGTAGCCGTTCCTGCACATGCCGGGCGATCCTCCGGTCCTGCGGGTGTGGCCGGATCATGATGCCGGCGAACGCGAAGACGCCGCCGGACACGGTGAGTTGCCCGACACCGCGCGGCAGTGTTCCCTCGAAGCCGAGCCACCAGGAGCCGTCGCCGCCCACCGGGAATCCGAAGGCGCACCCCGTCAGGCCGTCCGTCTCGGCGACCACCATGGCGAATCCCGGTCGGCGCATGTCCGTGGTGAGACGGTCCGAGAAGTTCTGACGGCTGGGACAGCGGTACGGATCACCCGTCGCCGTCGCGCGGGACTCCCCGTACAGGTCCACCAGGTCCTCACGCAGGCTCTCCACCAGCCAACGGTTCAGCCGGCGCAGCCGCGTCGGAGCCATGGCGCAGGGCTCGCCGTCCCTCGGTTGCCGTGACTGCCCCCGCCCGGGTCCGGCCGTCATCGCGCATCGCCCGCGAGAACAGGCGCAAGCGGGACAGAGCGGTGCGGCGGGGCCGGTCGGGGCACGGCCGCGGTGTCGCATCCGCGAGGCGAGGGCAGGTGGCCGAGCGGAAGGCCGAGGAGTACGGACCCGCAGTCGGAGAGGTCGACGATCCGAGCCAGGCCGGTCGGCGGGTGATGCAGTCGCAGTATCCCGCCGGCCAGGGTGGTCTGCCGCGCGGCGTGGAGGAGTGCGTTGAGTCCGCTGCAGTCGCAGAAGGTGACGGGGGTGAGGTCGACGTCGATGGTGCGGACACCGTCTCGCAGGCACCGAGCCAGGGACACGCGCACCAACGGCGCGGAGGCGAGGTCGATCTCACCGGCCAGGGTGATCAGCGCCCGTGCCCTTCGGTCGTGGCGGTAGACGGAGAGTTGTGGCTGGGGCATGACGCCTCGGTTCGCAGGGCCATCCGGCAGCGGACGCGCGGGTGCCGCAGTCCCGGCTCCCTGGGCGCGCGCTCCCGGCAGGGGCGATTTTCGGCGGAGGCAGAGCAGCGGCCGGCCCGGCAGCCTGCGTAGCAGGGCAATGGACCCACCCGGTTCCCTCCAGGGATGCCGCGGGTGACGGACGAAGTCCGCACCCCGCAGCCATCTGTGTTCAGCAACAGCAGGCCGCCGGGGTCTGGGGCGTCTCCACACCAGCGTAGCCCTCGCGTCGCTTGACGGACGGTCGGAAGCAGCCCGATCCCAGGATGCGGACTGTATCGACGTCGCCGCAGAGGTTCGGTTGACGGCGACGCGGGTGATGCGGCCCCACGAGGGCCAACACGTGCGTCAGTGCGGGCAGTTCGACCAGCTGATCTCGGGATCGGGGTCAGTCACCATGCACTGTCCAGGAGTCCGCGGAACCTGCCGTCGGTCTTCGACGCGAGACGCGCGACCGGTGCTGCGCCGGGCGCGTGGTGCGGCAGAGTGGGGAGCAAGGTCGTCGGCATGATGCGGACGCGTCTCCGGGCCGACTTTGCGGCGACCCGGGTTTCGTCCTCTCGCCGAGGACGACCGGCGGAAGCCGGTGTGCGAAGTGCCCTTGTCAGTGCCCTTGCCAGGGCCCTCGGTCGTGTCCGCGCTTCTTCGATTTCCTCCCACTCCTCCGCGCTCCACCGCGACGCGGACCTACGGCTGCCTAGGCCCTGCCCAGGCCGTGTTTTAGGTAGCGGGTGAGTCCTGGGCGGAGAGTTCTTCGGCCAGTTCCATACAGCGCAGGCGGGCTGGGGAGAAGTCGTAGGGCATCTTGCCGGTGGCTTCGAACACGCTCATGGACTGAGCCTCACGCCTGCCAGAGCTGAGGTCGGCCTCGCCCTCGCCCTCGCCGTCATCGGCGGTGGCAGGGTGCAAAGTGTCCCAGGCGTCGAAGAGGTCATCGTCGTCCTTACCCAGGCCGGACTCCTCGATGACGGCCTGTAGGGCGCTTTCGAAGGTGTGCCGCTCGACGGCCACTTGAGCCACCCGTGGATCATCGACGGCGACACTGTCATCGAGTGCCTCCTCGGCGTCATCGATGCGGTCGGAATCCTCCCGCAGAGTGGGATGCGTGGCCAGGACGACGAAGCGGGTGGCCTGGACGGCCGCGCCGAGCGGGCCGAAGATCCGCTCAGTGACCAGCAGACTGTCCAGGTCCGCCTGCCGCAGGGAGCCCTCGGGCAGGCTCCTGAGGCGTTCGGTGACGAAGTCGGAGAGCAGGCCCATCCGGCTGCCTTCGGTGCGCATCCGCTGCACGGCGGTCCGTTGCCGCCGCAATTCCGCCTCCTGCTCGGCGAGGGTTTCCTCCAACCGCTCCAGGATGCCCGCGACACCTTCTCCGCTGTCCGCACCGGCGGAAGCCGTGCCGGTGGTAAAGGCGTCACGGATGTCGTCCAGGGCGATCCCGGCATCGGCCATCCTGCGAATCCACAGCAGGCGGATCATGTCCTCGTACCCGTAGCGGCGGCGGTCATCGCCGCCCCGCTCAGGCTCGGGGAGCAGCCCGATCTCGTGGTAATGGCGTATCGCCCGTGGCGTGCTGCCGGCGAAGGCCGCCGCGTCACCGATCTTGACCTGGCGGGGTGGCATGAAAGACGAATGCATGAGCGGGGACCTTTCCTCAAGGCATCGGGACGTAAGTCCACCGGACCACATGCCGCTACGGAAGGTGCAACCCCATACACACCGCTCCGCCCAATGCCAAGGAATGCGCCCTTCCTCCGTAACGACCGCAGGGCCGTCCTTTCCTGCTGTGGTATCCGCACGACGGCAGGCTGAGGGTTCACAGCCACTGATGAGTCGCCGCGACCTGAACCGTCGCCTCGAACCGAACCGCAAGAGGGGGCCTAGAGGTTGAGCAGCCGTTGGGTGACCTCCCGGTACTGCCTCAGCGCCTGCCGGAGGTCGTCGGGCTGTGTCTCGGGGTCTCGGTCCTGCCACCCGGCGCGCAGGGCACGCCGCCGTTCCGCGAGGGCGCTCATGAGCTGGTCGGTGGCCTCGTCGTAGGCGCTCTCGGCTTCTTCCAGCGCCTCGCGCGGAGTGTCGGCGAAGGTGTTGAGGACGTGTCGGAGGCGCAAGAGGATCTTGTCCTTCTCGGCCGACGGGAGCAGAGGCTCCGTGCCCGAGGCACGGCGTTCGGAGGGGCCCCGGGTCTTGTCCGCGGGCTGCTGGGCGCGAGTCTGGTCGTACATCATGAGGTGCCGCTTCCGTCTCGTCCGAAGGCGTCCTTGGTGTTGTCGGCGGCCTGTCCAGGGCTCCGGGAGCCCCGGCCGGTCCTGTCCCGGCAGCGCGGTCGCCTGTGGCGGGCGACCCGGTCGAGGTCTTCGGTGATCCGCCCCTTCAGCGTCCCCGCTCTGTTCCTGGTCCGGCCCGTTGCCCCCTTGGTTTCGCGGTGTGTTCGAGCCTGTCCACGGCCGGTGATCGTAGGGGTGTGCCCTTCACGGTGCCCCAGCTGTGGCGGGGTCGAGCCGGGGGCGCAGCCCCCTACGGCTCTCGACCAGGCGGGTGAGTGCCGTGGGCGCCGTCCGCTACACATCACTGCCACCGAGGGGCGCCGCACGTCCCTGGGCCCGGACGCGGGAGTGTCGGAGTGGCGCTCCGGCCCGATGAAGACTGGCGAGGGCCAGCCGGTAGGAGGTGAGCAGCCCGGTCTCGACGTACTCCAGACCCAGTTCCTGGCAGTAGCGCCGCACGATGGTCCGGGCCTTGCGCAGGTTGGGGCTGGGCATGCTGGGGAACAGGTGGTGCTCGATCTGATGGTTCAGCCCGCCCAGTGCGATGTCGGTCAGCCTGCCGCCGCGCACGTTGCGTGAGGTGAGCACCTGGCGGCGGAGGAAGTCCGGGCGGTCCTCGCCCGTCACGATCGGCATGCCCTTGTGGTTGGGTGCGAAGAGGGAGCCGAGGTAGACGCCGAACAGGCACTGGTGGACGGCGAGGAAGGCGATCGCCAGGCCGGGCGGCAGCAGCCAGAGCAGGACGGTCAGGTAGAGCGCGAAGTGTGCGAACAGCAGGGTGCCGTCGAGCCGTCGGTGCTTGAGCGAGGGGTTGGCCAGCGCCTTCACGCTCGACACGTGCAGGTTGAAGCCCTCCAGTGTGAGAAGCGGAAAGAACAGGAACGCCTGCCAGCGGCCGATCAGGCGGGGGAGCCCCTTGGCGGCCCGGGCCTGCTCCTGGGACCAGACCAGCAGGTCGGGATCGAGGTCGGGGTCGAGTTCCTCATGGTTGGGGTTGGCGTGGTGGCGGGTGTGCTTGTCGTGCCACCACGCGTAGCCCATCCCGATACCGGCACCGGCGATCCGTCCGGACACCTCGCTGGCCCGGCGTCGCCGGAACACCTGACGGTGGGCCGCGTCATGGGCGAGCAGGGCGACCTGGCCGAAGACCACGGCCAGGAAGGCGGCGGCCGCCAGGGTCCACCAACTGTCGCCGACGAGTGCGACGGCGGCCCACCCACTGACGTAGAGCCCGGCCACTCCTGTGATCCGCAGTGCGTAATAGCCGGGACGGCGACCCAACAGGCCGGCATCAGCGATCTTTCTCGACAATCGGGCGAAGTCACTGCCGGACGTCTGCGAGGGCGGGGGACGGACCGTCGTATTTCTGCTCATGACGATGCAACTCTCTCCGAAGGAGGCAGTGGCCCGGCGCCGCCTTGGGGGCCGCTGAGACCGGGCCGCAGCTGGGTATGCGCTGCCTCCACTGCGGGAAGCGCATCGCGCGACCGCTGAGCGAGGACGACGTCTGTTTCGTCGACCAGAGGCCGCGCAGACCTCCTGTCGGGCTGCGAGTTCCCTGCCGGGCAGGTCTCACACCGTGACAGGGGAGGGCTTCCGGAGCGATCCGCGCGCCTTCATGGCAGAACGACACCGGCCGGGTGATGCGCGTCCGGCTGATCGCCGAGGAGCGCTCAGCACGGTGACCGGCCGGGTCCGTACGAGTCCGGCCGGGTCCGCATGAGTCCGGCTGGGTCCACATGAGTCCGCATGAGTCCGCATGGGTTCGTACGAGTCTGTACGGGCCTGTACGGGTCTGTACGGGTCGTCCCCGGCCGGCGGACCGGAGGTGAGGCCATTCGGGCCGTTCGTGGCCGAGGGCAGCGCAGCCTCGCAACGGCGGCCGTTGCGGCCCGGCCGGCTAGGCCGCGGTGTCCGTGATGAGGACGGCGACGGTGACCGGGCCCGCGGTGCCGGTGGTGGCTGCGGCTCCTACGGCTTCCCGGACGGCGCGGGCGACTACCCATGGATGGTGTCCGGCGGCGACCGCGAATTGGATCTCGACGTGCCGGCCGGGCGGATCGTCATGGTCCTCCGTCCTGACCGGGCGGCTTCCCAGCACGGCGGTGAGGCGAGCGACGCCCGGAACACCCGTCGCGACGCCCGCGAGCTCCCCGGCGAGCCCCTGTGTGGACCCTGTTCCGGTGACCAGGGGCGAGCTTCGCGCGACTGCCGCTTCCGGCGCCGGTCTCATGGGCCTCGCCGTGGTCCGCGACTTCACGCCTGTCTCATCAGGGCCCTCATGGAGATCCGTTACCCGCAGGTCGGCGGACACGGTGGCCAGGCCGAGCCGTTCAGTGGCCGCGTGGAGCAGTGTGCTCCTCAAACGGTCGGCGGTCTCAGACAACGGCTGTCCGAGGGGCGCTGTGAAGGCGGCTTCGATCCTGAGCGGGCCGGGCGGCAGCGCGCTGACCGGTGGAGGAACGGGCGGTGGCGGAACGGCCGACTCGGGCTCGGGCTCGGGCTCGGGCTCGGGCTCGGGCGGTGCCGACCCGATGCGCAGGGTCCCCAGTCGGACGCCGGGAATCCCGGAGGCCGCGCGCCCGAGGGCCCGGACGGCCGCTTGCTCGGTGATCCATGTCCCGTCGCCGGGGCCGCCGAGCGGGAGCAGTCTGCCCAGGCCGAGCTGGTGCCGTACTGCCTGCGTGCACGCCTCGGTCTTCACCGTCCGCTCACCCTCCTTCTTCCGTGCGCTGCGGGGCAGGGGTGCGCAGACCGCTCGGCCGACCACTCCGCCTCACGATCTGCAATTCACTCAAAAGGTGCTAAAACGACTATACTTTCAACGGTGAGTGCTGTGTGAGCCTCATGAGGGAGGAGTGTCCCGATGACTGAGAACACCGGCATAAGGGGCGGCGGCGCGCCCGGTTCTCGCGGCCGGACGTCCATCGCCGATGTGGTGGTGGAGAAGATCGCCGGGTTGGCGGCACGGGACGTGCTCGGCGTCCATGCCCTGGGCAGCGGGTTCGCGCGCTCGATGGGATCCATGCGGGAGCGGATGCCTGGCGCCGGCAGTGGCAAATCCGTCACACGCGGAGTGGGCGTCGAGGTCGGAGAGCTGCAGGCGGCCATCGATCTGGAGATCGTCGTCGACTACGGCGTCTCGATCACGGACGTGGCCGGTGCGGTGCGGGAGAACGTGATCTCCGCGGTGGAGCGGATGGCGGGTCGGGAAGTCGTGGAAGTAAACATCACGGTCAGCGACGTGAAGCTGCCCGACGACGAGGAGGACGAAGGGGTGGAGCGGCAGCGGATCCAGTAGCCGGGGCGGAGCAGCCCGCTTGGGTGCTTGAGTGAAGGAGCGCGTGATGAGCAGGGCCGTGGTGGGCTTGACAGCCGGAATGGCGCTGGGTTTCGCCGCGTATTTCGGTGGCTTCTGGGCTTTCGTGCTGGTGCTGGGGCTGGGCGTCGTCGGTCTCGTGGTCGGGCGGCTCATGGAAGGCGATCTCGAACCGGGCGACTTCGTCCGCCGCCGGGACCGATCGGAGCGGATCCGCGATGACCGGCGAGGGGCTCGGGGAGACTGGCGGCAGTGACCGGTGAAGCGGATCGGCGGCCGGGCATCCCCCGCGGGGAGCGCGGCGCGATCACCGTCGCCGACCGGGCCGTCGCGAAGATCGCTTCCCGGGTGGCGCGCGAGGCGCTGAGCCGGTTCACCGAGTCGACCGGCCACGTACCACCCGGACGCCGGACACCACACGTGACCACATCCGTGCGGCGGGCACCGGAGCGGAACACCGCAGGGCCAGACGCCGAATCCGCCGCCGGACGGCAGACGGCGCTCGGCGCGGCACGGATGCGCATCACCGTCGAGCTCGGCTACCCGTCGGACATCGGGGCGCAGTGCGCCGCAGTGCGCCGGGAGGTCACCGAACGACTCAGGACATGGGCCGGCATGGAGGTGTACGACCTCGTGGTGTCGGTGGAGAGGCTGCACTCGGTGCACGCGCGGCACACGAACCAGGAGAGGGTGAGATGAGCGCGAACACGAGGCGGCAGCCGACCGGCGACAGCGCCCCTCCCTCCGATTCCGGACCGGCAGCGCCGTCCGCCGACGGCACCCCGGGGGCGGGGACGGACCCGGGCGCGACGACGGCGAGGGATGAATCAGGCCGGACGGCGCGTCGTTTCTGGTCGGCGCGGCGGATTCCCGCGGCCTTGGTGGCCCTGCTGTCGGCCGCTGCCACGGGACTGCTCCTCTACGACGTGATCGCGGTGCGGGCAGGCCGTACCGCGATGGGTTGGAGGCGGCGGCTCGCCGAGGAACTGGCCACACGGCCACTGGACGACAGCTGGATGATCGTCGGGGCCGCAGTGGCGATGGCCCTCGGCCTGTGGCTTTTCCTGCTGGCGGTGACGCCGGGGCTGCGCAGGCTGCTGCCCATGCGCCGGCCCACCGGTATTCCCGGGACGGAGGAGCTCCGCGCCGGGCTCGACCGCCGCGCGGCCGCCCTGGTTCTGCGTGACCGGGCCGTGGGGGTGCCCGGTGTCCGGTCGGCACAGGTCACTGTCGGCCGTCGGAAGGTCAAAGCCCGGGCACAGGCCCATTTCCGCGATCTCGAAGAGGTCCACGCGGACCTGGACGCCTCACTGGGGGAAGCCCTCACGTCCTTGGGTCTCGCCCGGCAACCCAAGCTGACCGTGCACGTCCGGCGCCCGAAGAAGGGCTGAGGTGATCCTGATGCTCAAGACGGTGAACCGGGTGCTGCTGGGGCTTCTCGGCCTTGGACTGTTCGCCCTGGGCGGCGGCGTACTGCTGGGCGGGCTGGATCTGCAACGCCACTGGGATTTCGGCATGCCGGGCTGGTGGCCCTTCGTGGGGCCGGACGATGTCGTGCTGGGCGCCGAGGGACGCACCCGGTGGCGGGAAGAGGGCTGGTGGTGGCCGACCGTCATCGCGGTGCTCGCGGTGCTGCTGGCCCTGCTGCTGTGGTGGCTCCTCGCACAACGCAGACACCGACTGGGCCAGGTCCTCGTCCACAGCGAAGACGGCGTGGCGGCCCGGCTCAACGGCCGCACGCTGGAGGACGCCATCGAGGAGGAGGCACAAGCCCTGGACGGGATCGCGCGGGCTCATGTCCGGCTGACGGGCCGACGTACCGCTCCCACCGCACGCGTACGGCTGCTGCTGGAGCCTCACGCCGATCCGGCACGGAGTCTGGGGCGACTCAGCCGCGAAACGCTCGCACACGCACGAGACTCGGCCGGCCTGGACCGGCTCCCGTCGAAGGTCCGACTCCGGGAAGCCCGCCACCGCGCCCAACGTGCCGCCTGAGATCCCCTGACCGAAGCCCACAGGGGCTACCGGCCGCGAGATGTCCCGGCTTCCTGGAACCCGGACGCCTTGGCACACAGAAGATCAAAGGATCCGCACACCGCCTGGCGCACCCGCTTCGCTGTCAGCGTGTTCGAAGGCACCGGCCTTGGCCGTCGTCGGCATCGTCCTGAGAACCCTGGGGTCGGTGGGCCCGCCGTCGGCGGACGCCGCCCCTTCTGGTTTCCGCCATCGGCTCGGCACGACGCGGGAGTGCTTCCCGAGCCCGAGACGTAGCCTGCTCGACCCAAGGGCCGTCGCCTGCGGTATTCGCGGCCTCGGCTACGAAAGCCCTGGTCGGCGGCAGGCTTCAATCAGGGAGCGGGTGCATCGTCGCGGCTCAGTCGAGGCTGGTGAGGTGATCGGCGTCGCCCCCTCGCCACTCGACGAGGAAGATGGTCGCGTCGTCGGTCGTGGTGCCGCCGCGTTCGTGTTTCAGGGCGTGGGAGAGCGCTCGCACCACCGCCCGTACCTCCGCGCGGTCGCGGAGGATCCGGTTGGTCCACTCGATGAGCTGCTCCTCGCCGAACGGGTCCCCGCCGGCCTGGTGCTCCTCGATCAGGCCGTCGGTGAAGCACAGCAACCGGTCGCCGGGCCGCAGCATCCGCTCGCTGACCACCGGCTCCTCACCGCCGAAGCCGACCGGCAACGTGGTCGGGCTGTCCAGCCGGTCCACCACGGCGCGGTCCCGGATCAGGAGCGGGGCCGGGTGCCCTGCGTTGACCCACTGCAGTCGGCCTGTGGTGATGTTCAGAATCATCATCTGTGCGGTGACGAAGTGGTCGGGGCCGAACTGCTCGTTGATGGCCCTGTCCATGAACGCGTACACCTGGGACAGGTCGGTGTGGGCCCGTCGCGTGTGGCGATAGGCGCCGATCGCCACCGTCGCCATGGTCGCCGCGTCCAGCCCGTGGCCCATCGCGTCGATCATGGCCATGTGCAGGATGTCGCCGTTGAGGGCGTAGTCGAAGCTGTCGCCGGCCACGTCGTAGGCGGGCTCCAGGATTCCGGCCACCTCGACCTGCGGAATCGTCATCGACAGTGGGGGCAGCAGCGACCACTGGATCTCCGCGGCCACGCTCATCGGGGCGCTGCGGCGGGCCTGGAAGAACTGGTCGGTGTAGGCGTCCTTGGTGACGATCATGTCCGCGACCAGACCGGCGAGTCTGCGCAGCAGTCGCCGGTCGTCGTCATCGACGCTGTCCAGGGTGACGGCCATCACCCCGATCTGGTCGCTTCCGTCCAGCAGCGGCAGGTACATCCGCACACTGCCGTCCCTCGGCACCTCCACCGTTCTGCGGCCCAGGAACGCCTCGCCGGCGGGCGAGCCCTCGACCGGCTCGGGGCCGCCGACCCTCAGCCTCCGGCCCGGCAGCGGCACCAGCAGCACCTGCTCGTAGTCCTGCAGGAGGATGGAGACCTCCCGCCCCCCGACCCTGGCCACCTCTTCCGCGACGAGCGGGGCGATCAGCTCCGGCGGCATCTCGTGAGCCCGGTCCAGCAGCACGCCCAGCAGCCGTTCGCCGAACCCCTCCGACCGGTCCACCCCGACCCTGCCCGGCCTACGCCCACCGTCCGTCATGACTTCTGCTTTCCT
Source organism: Streptomyces europaeiscabiei (assembly GCF_001550375.1). GTDB lineage: Bacteria > Actinomycetota > Actinomycetes > Streptomycetales > Streptomycetaceae > Streptomyces > Streptomyces europaeiscabiei. The sequence continues at coordinate 14,191 of NZ_LRTR01000630.1, forward strand.
TCGGCCCCTGACATGGGGAACTCAGCGGGGTGGCCGCGTCCACGCGGTGTTGGCCTGGCGGCCCGGTGCCCCGGCCTCGTCCCACCGCAGCCAGCGCGGGGCGGTGCCGGCCGGAACGGCGCCTCCGGGCACCCCGACGACGCATCCGGACGCGGTGCCCCGACGCAACGCACACCCTGCCCCTCTCGGATCCACCAGCAGGCAACCGCGATCAGCGTGGGACGACGCCGTCGACCGGCACAGGCTCGCATCGCCGACCGGTCCGACGAGCCGATTGCGCCATGGGCAGCATGTCGCCCCCCGAACGTCGTTCACCACAAGGAGCTTGGGCCGACGGGAGGCGGGGGGAGGCCGACCGGTCAGCGGGCCCGGGCCCGGGCCACCGGTCCTGATCACAGGGGGCTGACGGTGGCCGTGGCCGGCTGGTCGGTCGCGGCCTTCGCGCAGACCGCTTTCGGAATACCGATCCTGCGCCACTTCGGGTCCACGACGTCGTGGTCGCGCCACTTCGGACATCTGGTGCCCACTTCGGACATCGGGGGAACGGATCACGCCGTGCCCCGGGCGGCCGCGTCCGCCCGTACTCCAACGACCCCGGCGTATCCATACACCGGGGTCGCCCTTCCGGGCCGGTCGCACGTGAGAGTGTGCCGACCCGTTTTCATGCTATGCCCGGCGCGCATTGCGGGCATCCGGTGTTTCGCGGTTCTCGGGCCACAGCGATCACATGCCTTGCACCACGGCCGTTCCCGGACGGCGGTGCGGGGATTCCTGCCTCACCCGATACCTGCCGTCGGCGTAGCGCCCGCGGCGGATTCCCCAGCCCGATTCCAGCCCGACTCCATGCCGACTGTTCAGCGCAGTCCGGCTGCTTGAAGATGACGTACAGACCGGTGCGGACGACCGCCATCAGGACAGTCGCGAAGGGCTGTCCGACCACCCGGTGCAACTCCGGCATGTGCTCGATGTTCATCCCGTGAACAGTCCCGACCAGCGTCGGAGCGAAGAGGATCGCCGCCCAGGACGAGATCCTATTGAGGTGTCTCCCAGGTGGCGCTGACCTGTGGTGATGCGGTTTCAGCCGCCTCCGGCCTGCGCCGATGGTGCTTTCCTCGTCTTTCGGAGGCGTACCGCGTCATGCGGTTGATTCGCCTCCAGTGCCGCCCGTACCCCCGGATTCTCCCCAGGATGCGGCCCGTGAGAGTGCTGGTGTGACGTCGTAACGGTGTTCGGGGCATGAGGCGCACTGCTCATGTTCCGTCATGGCCAGTCTCGCGGCGGCCCCTCTGGCCGGTCGATGGAGAACAGGCCCGTACGCGATGGCGCGCCGTAGTGAAGTCCCCCGATCCGTTCTTCCGCTCTGGCTGGCTCTCTGTCACCGATCCACCACGAACTGCGCCCGATACGTGCGAAAATCCCACCCCGTCGATCATCACCGCGGAGGAGCCGCGTGCGCCGCCGTATCCGGAAGGGGAGCCGCGTATGGCCCTGCTGTCGTCGAGCCCGAAGTGGCCCTCCCTTCCCGACTACTTCCACGACTGGGCGCTGGTGGACGTGGAGACCTCAGGGCTGAGACCCGGCCGGGACCGTGTCCTCTCGCTCGCGATCCTCACGCTGGACGCACACGGCAACCAGACAGGGGAGTTCTCCACCCTCCTCAACCCGGGTTGCGACCCCGGCCCGGTGCACATCCACGGTCTCACTGCCGCCCGTCTCGCAGGTGCGCCCACCTTTGAGGAGATAGCACCGCAGGTGGGGGCACTGCTCAGCAGCCGTGTCCTGGTCGCGCACAACGCGCAGTTCGACTACGACTTCCTTGCCCACGAGTTCGCTCACGTCCGTTCCTGGGTCCCGGTCAGCAGGCGGATGTGCACCTTGGCCCTCAACCGTCTGGTCGGGCCCTCGACGCCCGATCTCAAGTTGGGCACTCTTGCCGCGCACTACGGCGTGCGCCAGGAGCGGGCCCACGACGCGCAGGACGACGTACGGGTGCTCTCGGGCATCCTGCGCGGCTCCCTGAGCGCGGCCGAGCAACTGGGCTTGTCCCTGCCGCTCCTGGAGTGTCCGCCCCGCCAGGACCACAAGCCCTACGTCCCCAAGACGCCCTGCGCCTACCGCAATCCGGGCCGGCTTGAGCCGGGCGGGCCCTTGGTCCAGGGCATGAAGGTTGCCATCACCGGGGACACGCAGATCTCCCGTGAGGAACTGGTCGCCCGCTCGGCGGCAGCCGGGCTGAACATGATGACCTCGGTCAGCGGCCAGACCAGCGTCGTCGTCACCAACGACCCCGGCGCCGCATCCGGGAAACTGCGGCGCGCCGCGGACGAGGGCGTCCCCCTCGTCGACGAGCCGACCTACCTGCGGCTGTTGCCGAGCGTGCGGCCCGGCCAGGCCAAGGGCACCGCCCGGCAGCGTGGTGTCACCGAGATGCCCGGGAGTGCGCCGACCACAGAGCCTGGGCCTGCGCCGAGTGTTCCGGCACAGCGCACGGCTACGCCGACCGCACCCACTTCCGGTGCGGACCAGTTGCTCACGGGGCGCAGGGTCTTGGTCCTGGGCGGCACTCACGAGGCAGCCGCGGAAGCGCGTGGTCAGGTTGTGGCTCTTGGCGCTTCCGCAGCCGTCAACCTGTCGGCCAGTGTGTCCGACGTCGTCGTGCTTCCCGGTGGTGAAGCAGACCGGCGCATGAGTCGCATCGCCGCCCTCGGTCTTCCTGTGCACAGCGCCGACTGGCTCCTCGCACCCGTGCCCGTGCCGGCACAGGACCGCGCCGGGAGCCGGCCGGACACGGCAGAGATACTGGTCCGAGGGGCTGTCATCGATCTGTCTGACACCGGCACGGCCTGGACGGTGGCCGCGACGTGGCGTCAGCAAACCGCCTGCGACGTGGACGTCGTTGCTTTCGCAGTCGACGCGCGGGAACAGGTACCAGGAGACGAGGACTTCGTCTTCTACGGCGCGCCGGAGCACCCGGACGGCACCGTGCGCCTCGCCACGGACGGTCCGACGGAGCAGGCCGTCACCGTCGACCTGGAGCGTCTGCCCCTGGAGATCCACAGAGTCGTCGTCGCCGCCGCGATCGACGGTGCCGCGACGTTCTCCGACGTCGGAGCCATAGAGATCACCGCAACCTGCGGAATCGGAGCGGCCCCGACCGCCCGGGCCACACTTGACGCCGCCACCACCGAGCGCACCATGATCCTTACCGAGATCTACCGCCGGGGAGAGGGCTGGCGGCTGCGTGCCGTCGGGCAGGGCTACGACCATGACCTGGCTGACCTCGTTCGCGGCTACGGAGTTGACGTCGCCGAATGACCGACGGGTCCGGTGCGGGAGGGGCCGGACCTCCAGGTTCCGGGCCCCGGTGCGCTTCGCCGCACCCCGGATCGGGGAACCCGAACGCCGCTGACCGGGCTTCCGCAGGATCAGCCCGGTGCCTGGAACACCACGACGCCGGTCTCGGAGCCGGGAAGCGGGTCAGGCTCCTGCCAGCCGAGGTGGCGGTAGAACGCGAGAGTGTCGAGAGCCTTGCTCCAGGTCAGCAGCCACGCCCGGCCGTGGGGAGCGGTGGTGATGGCGGACAGCAGGAGCCGTGCCAGACCGGTGCCACGGGCCCGCGACCGCACACCCAACTCGTCGATTTCGAAGGTGCCGACCAGAAACTCCTCCACCCAGTCCGCGCCGGGTCGGGCGGCCTACGGGTGCTGGACTCGGATGCGGAGCCGGCCACTACGCCGCCGAGCTGCTGAGGCCGGGGGACCGGCAGGTGGTCGGCGAACCATCCAATGGCCGGGGCACGGTCATGTTGACCCTGCGCCACGGGAGTTGACGGAGACCCCCCGAACCCAGCCGTGGCCGCCGCCGGCCTGACCCGGCCTCGGAATGGGTGCGGACGAGGCCGGTACCGCTACCTTGCCCAGGAGCAAGCGGACGAGCGACAGCCCGGTTGACGCCGTTCTCCTCGTCACGCGTGAGCGGGCGTACGGAGGAACGGTCGCCGACGGCACTGCGTCCTTCGCGTGCCCGGAAGCGCCCCAGGCAACGGATCCAGCGCCGTCACGGGTGCTGATCACCAGCGATACCGCGGCAGTTGCCACGACTACGAAACGGCCCCGGGCCGACCTGCGGAGCGAGGCATCCAACCTCGCTCCTACGGTCTCGCCGTACTCCTTCGTCGAAACGCCCCACCTCCTCGTGGTGGGAACGGAGTCGAGAGTCGCGGAATGAGGGCAGGGCGCCCGTGTGGTGAGGATCGCGGTGGCGTCGGCGGGCAGTTGGTAGCGGTACGTCGTGTCGCCCCACGGGACGTCGAACGCGGCGGTGCCGCTGCCGGAGTTGTGCGTCACCGACAGCCGGGTTCCGTCGGGCAGTTGAGCTTTCTTGCGCTGGAGACCCTTGGTGGCTCCGGCGCCCGAGGTGGCCTTGCCCTCGGGGACGAGGACGGAGACGTCGTGGATGGACCACCTGGCTGCTCGCCCCCGACTCGGTCGACATGGCCGCCTCCACCGACCGCGTGATCACCGCGCTCCTGGCCGACCTCACCGCCAGCCGCAGCTGATCTCAAGTCCCGCTCGGCGCCCCGGCTCTGCGACCCCGCGCCCGTGGCGACGCGCCGGTGCTCGGCTCCTTGATCACGAGCGGGTGCAGCTCCCACACGTCGATCGCGTGGCCGAGGCGCCTACCCGGCGTGCTGTGGGCCTGAAGTCGCCACGCACCCCGCCCTGTGGGGTAGAAGCGCAGAGTGAGGACCTGGCCGGTGGTGGTCAGGAAGATTTCGGCGATGGAGTGGTCGACGACCATGCGCAGCTCGACGGGACGGTCGGTTGCGCAGGGCATCCGGTAGGAGCCGCCGCGGGCCCGGGGGTCCAGTGAGGCGTGGTCACGGTCGACGACCAGTTCGCCCGCGTCGACGTCGAGGCGGATGTCGAGGTACTCGGAGCCGTCCGGGTTGGTGAGCAGCCGCAGACCGGCGTTGCCGGTCGGCTCGAGACGGGCCGTCAGGTCGAAGGCGCGGCTCACGCTGCCGAGGTCCACCGGCTGCGGGCCGTGCGTCGCACCTGCGGCGTGGATGATGTGCTCGCCACGCAGGGCGAGCAGTTCGGTGGCGGGCTGCTGGCGCAGCGTGCCGTCGCCGTCGACATGGATCTCGCGGGGCAGGGTGAGGACGCCGGCCCATCTGTCCGCGACGGCCCAGGCTTCGTCGCGGGCTTCCCACGACCAGCCCCACAGCAGCCACCGGTTGCCCGGCGCTCGCAGCAGGGCGGGTGCGTAGCAGTCGGGGCCGTGGTCGACGAGCACGGGCGGGCCGGCTTCGAAGACATCGCCGTGTTCCTCACCCATGAGGGCCGCGACGCACTGCGGGCCGTCGTCGAGGTTCCAGGCACTGAAGACGAGGGCGCCGGGTCCCGAGGCCGTGGGGAGGTACTGGGAGCATTCCCAGCCCTCTCCGGTGTGCAGACTGGTGCCGACGATCGGCTCCTTCTCGCGGGCCGCGAAGGGCCCCCGGTAGGTCCAGGTCTCCAGGTCGGGCGAGTCGTACAGGAGCGCGGCGGCGCTGCCGTCCGCGAGGGCGGCGCCGACCAGCATCCGCCAGCCGCCGTCGTCCTGCCAGACGTACGGGTCGCGGTACATGGTGCAGTCCTCGGGCAGCTCGGGGATGAGCAGTTCCGCGCGCGGGCTGAAGGTCCGGCCGTCGTCGTGGGAGACGGCGCAGGTGACCGGCTGGTGCTGGGGCGAGCGGTCCTCGCGGTGCGCGGAGTAGAAGGCGACGAGACGGTCGCCGTCGGAGACGGCGTTGCCGGAGAAGCAGCCGTCGGCGTCCACGCCACCGGTGGTCGGGGACAGGGCGATCGGCAGTGGCTCCCAGGTCAGCAGGTCGGGGCTGCGGAAGTGGCCCCAGTGCATGTTCGCGTGGGTCGCTCCGTACGGGTTGTACTGGTAGAAGACGTGGTAATGGCCGTCGTGGAAGACCAGCCCGTTGGGGTCGTTGATCCAGTTACGAGGCGGGCGCAGGTGCGCGACAGGGTAGTGCGGATCGCGGGGTGCGGGCGTGGTGGACACACGTGTGCCTTTCGGTATGTCAGACAGGGGCACCGCCCAGCGGTGCCGAGGGGCGCTGGGCGGTGGTCCTCAGGCCCTGATGCGGAACACCGCGCTCAGCTGCTGCTCCCGTCGTGAGCTGGGGCCCACACGGAGGGCGAACTCACCTGGTTCGACCACGCGCCGGTTGTCGGCCGTGACGAGTGAGCACCGCGAGGCAGGGATGCTGATGTTGACCTCCAGGCTTTCGCCGGGAGGGATTTCGACCTGGGTGAAACCCTTCAGCTCCTGCTCGGCCCAGGTGACGCTGGTCGTCAGGTCGCTGATGTATGCCTGGACCGTTTCCAGGGCCCGGCGGCTGCCGCTGTTGGTGAGCCGAACCGTGGCGTCGACGGTGCCGTCGACGGGGACGTCCTCCTCCCGCACCACAAGGTCGGAGTAGGTGACGCTGGTGTAGGTGAGGCCCTCGCCGAACGCGAACAGGGGGTCCTGGGTGAGATCCGCGTAGCGGTTCCCGTGCTGGCCGCGCACCTGGTTGTAGAAGACCGGCTGCTGTCCGACGTGGCGTGCGAAGGAGACCGGGAGCCGGCCGCTGGGTTCGGTGAGTCCGAGGAGGAGTTCGGCGAGGGCGCGGCCGCCGCGCATGCCCGGGTTGAACGCCTCGATGAGTGCCGCCGCGTTCAGTGCCGAGTCCGGGAGGGTGCTCGGCTTGGACTGGATCAGTACGACGATCATGGGTGTGCCGGTGGCGGCGACCGCGTCCAGCAGTGCGAGCTGGCCTCCTTGGAGGTCGAGCGTGGCCGTGGAGCGCACCTCGCCGGTGAGGTCGATGGTGTCCCCCACGACCACCACGGCGTAGTCGGCGGCCTCTGCCGCGGAGGTGGCCTCCCGGAGTTGTACCTGGTCGACCGGGGCGGGGGAGAAAACGGGCGGCTGCGGTTGACCGTCGGGCCCGAGGGACCACTCGGAGTGGGTGGCGGGGCTTGCGATGTCGGCTCCGCGGGCGTAGGTGATGGTCCAGTCGACGGGTACGACGGCGCGAAGGCCGTCGAGCACGGTCGCCACCGTCTCGCGTGGATGTCCGTCGGGCATCCACGGGACCTGGCCGGTGGCGCCTGCCCAGTCGCCGAGCATGGCTTGCGGGCTGTCGGCGTTGGGGCCGATGACCGCGATCGTCCGCGGTGTGCCCTGGCTCGCGGCGCGGCCGGTTCCGTCCGAGGCCAGCCCGCCTTCGAGGGGCAGGGTGCCGTCGTTGCGCAGCAGCACCAGGGAGCGTCGGGCGGTCTCCAGGTTGAGGTCGGCGTGTGCGCGGCAGCCGATCACCTGCGCCTGCCGCTCGGGGTCGGGGGCGCGGGGGTCCTCGAAGAGCCCGAGCTCGAACTTCAGCCGCAGAACCCGCCGTACGGCGTCATCGATCTGTTTCTCGTCGACCAGGCCGCGGGCGACCGCCTCCTGCGCGCCCTCGAAGAACTGCGGCGTGGCCATGATGAGGTCGTTCCCGGAGTTGACGGCGACCGCCGCCGCCTCGGCGTAGTCGGCGCAGGTGCGCTGGTCGTAGACCATCCGGCCGACGTTGTCCCAGTCGGTCACCAGCGTCCCGGTGAAGCCCCACTCGCCCTTGAGCACGTCGTTGATCAGCCACTGGTTCGCGGTGATGGGCACACCGTCGATCGACTGGTAGCCGAGCATGACGGCGCGGCAGCCGGCCCGGACCGCTTGCTCGAACGGGGGCAGGAACCACGAGCGCAGCTTGCGTGGGCTGAGATCGGCTTCGCTCGCGTCGCGCCCGCCCAGGGTTTCGGAGTAGCCCGCGAAGTGCTTGGCGTACGCCAGCACGGCGGTTGGGTCGCTGAGGCCCTCTCCCTGGTAGCCGCGCACCATCGCCGCGCCGAGTTCGCCGATCAGGAACGGGTCCTCGCCGAACGTCTCGTTGATCCGGCCCCAGCGCAGGTCCCGGGTGATGCACAGGACCGGGGAGAAGGTCCCGTGGATTCCGGTCGTCGCGATTTCGGTCGCGGCCGCGCGGGCCACCCGGTGGAGCAAGGAGGGGTCCCAGGTGCAGCCCATGGCCAGCTGGGTCGGGAAGATGGTCGCGCCCGGCCAGAACGAGTGGCCGTGGATGCAGTCGTCGACGGTGAGCAGGGGAATGCCGAGTCGTGTCCGCTGGGCCATTTCCATGGCCTCGGGCATCCGTTCGGGAGTCACATGCAGCACGGACCCGGCCAGCTTGGTCGACAGGATGTCCACCAGGTCCCCGTGTTGTGCGTCGAGCATCAGCAACTGCCCGACCTTCTCCGGCAGGGTCATCCGGGACAGCAGGTCCTCGGTTCTCGCTTCCACGGCCGCTTCCGGATCCAGGTACGTGGCAGGGCGGACCGGCTGTCCCACTATGTTCTCCAAGTCATCAGTAGTCGCGGGTTGGAAAGTTCGTTGCGGACCGGGGTGGTTGCCGCGGTCGGCGGCGCTTCGCCGCGGAGACACTGCCGCCCGCCACGGCGGGGCTCGCGGGCTGTCCGCCCGCCGCCCGGTCGGGACCGGGAACGGCACAGGGCAGCGAGGCGGACGCCGGGGTGTCACTTCAGGCCGGTGGTGGCGATGCCGGCGATGAAGTGGCGCTGGAAGAGGAGGAAGACGATGGTCACGGGGAGCAGGACGACGACGGCTCCGGCGAGCAGGATGCCGTAGCGGGTGAAGTCCTGTCCGCTGCTGGCCAGGGCGAGGCCGACGGGGAGGGTGTACTGGCTCTCGTTCTGGGCCACGACGAGCGGCCACAGGAAGTTGTTCCAGGAGCCCAGGAAGGTGATGATCCCGAGGGTGGCCAGGGCCGGTCGGGTCAGGGGCAGGATGATCTTCCAGAAGATGGCCAGTTCGCGGCAGCCGTCGACGCGGGCGGCGTCGATGAGTTCGTCGGGCAGCGAGGAGATGAACTGCCGCATCAGGAACACCCCGAAGGGGGTGGCCAGGAAGGGCAGGATCAGCCCGAGCAGGGAGCCGGTGAGCTTCATGTTGGCGACCAGCACGTACAGCGGTACGAAGGTGACCAGGCCGGGGATCATGAGGGTTCCGATGACCACCGTGAACACGGCGCGCTGTCCGCGGAACTCCAGCTTGGCCAGGGCGTAGCCGAGCATCGAGCAGAAGAGCAGGTTCCCGGCGGTGACGGCCAGGGCCACGATCACGGAGTTGGCGAACATGCTCGTGAAGTCGAGGCTGCTGAACAGTTCGTGGAAGTTGGCGGTAGTGGGTGCGGTGGGGATCAGCACGGGCGGTACGGCGCGGATGTCGGCCTCGGGTTTGAAGGAACCGGAGAGCATCCACAGGAACGGCGCGATCATCAGCAGTAGAGCGCCGGCAAGTGGTACGTACAGCCAGGGGAGGCCCCAGGTCTGCCGGATGCGGCGGCGCCGCAGAGCCCGGTCCGCGCCGGATGGTGCTGTTCGGAGGGTGGAGAGGGTGCTCATGGGGTATCAGTCCTTGTCTCGCAGTATCCGGAACTGCAGGACGGTCAGCGCGACGATGAGGACGAAGATGACGTAGCCGGCGGCCGAGGCCACGTCGTAGTTGCCGTTGCCGAACTGGTTATAGGCGTACATCGTGGCCGAGAGGGTGGAGTCCAGCGGTCCGCCCTGGGTCATCACGAAGGGTTCGTCGAAGAACTGCAGGTAGCCGATGCCGGTGGTGACGGCGGTGAGCAGCAGGGCGGGGCGCAGGAGCGGGAAGGTGACCCGCCAGAAGCGCTGCCAGGCGCCGGCGCCGTCGAGTTCGGCGGCTTCCATCAGGGACTGGGGCACGGACTGCAGTCCGGCCAGCATGATGATCATGACGGTGCCGAGGTTGCGCCATACGGCCATGAGGATCATGACGGGCAGGGCGAAGCGGGTGTCGGCCAGCCAGGCGGGGCCGTCGATCCCGAACCAGCCCAGGACGGTGTTCACCAGTCCCGCCTGTGGGTCCAGGAGGGTTCTCCAGACCACGGCGACGGCCACGATGCTGGTGATGACCGGGAGGTAGAAGCCGACCCGGAAGACGGCCCTGAAGCGTCGGATGCCGCGATCGAGGGCGACCGCCGCGGCGAGCCCGGCGGCCAGCGTCAGAGGCAGACCCACCACGACGAACACGGCGGTGTTGCGCAGGGCGTGAACGAACTGCTCGTCCTGGAAGAGCCGTACGTAGTTGTCGAAGCCGGTGAACGACACGTTCAGCGGGGTGCGCAGGTCGGCGCTCTGGGTGTCGGTCAGGCTCATCAGCAGCGACCAGACGACCGGCAGCAGCATGAAGGCCAGGAACAGGGCGAGGAACGGGGCGGCGAGAATCCAGGCGGCCCTGGTCTGCCTGCCGCGCGCCGTGCTCCGGAGCGCGAAGGGCCGGCGACCGGCGTTTCGCTGCGGCCCTGCGGTGCTCGGCTCGTGGGTGTCGCCCCGCCCGGGAAGCGTTTTCGTGGACATGGATGTCATCCGTCCCTACGAGGGGTGCTCACGCGGCGGCGCTCAGCGGCCGGTGCCGATGGAGGTGGCCTTGGACTGCAGCGCCTGCTGCACCTGGGCGACCGTGGCCTCGCCGAGGGACAGCCTCTCCAGCTGGGAGTCGACGACGTCGGCGATCTGCTGCCAGGTCCCGATGGCGGGCGGCGCCTTGCTGACCTTGAGCTGCTCGGCGAACGCCTTCATCGTCTCGTCCTCGCTCAGCTTCGCCCGGTCCCAGGCGCTGACCGACGGCGGAATGTTGCCGGTGGCCTTGGCGTAGGCCGCGAGGTTGGCGGGCTCGGTGAGGAACCGGGCGAACTTCCATGCCGCGTCGGCGTTCTTGGCGTCCTTGAACACCGCCAGGTCGCTGCCGCCGGCGAACCCGGCGGGCTGCTCGGAGTACGGCAGCGGCGCGGTCTTCCACTTGCCGTCCAGCTTCGGGGTGTCGTTGTGGAGGCTGCCGCCGACGCCCGGTCCCTCCTGGTAGGTGGCGATCTGGCCGGCCTGGAACGCCGGCATGCTTTCGGTCTTGTCGGTCGGCGCCAGGCCCTGCCTGGGGATGCTCGCGTAGTACTCCAGAGCCTTGGCGACCTCGGGCGAGTCGAAGGTGAACTTCCCGGTCTTGGCGTCGTAGATGTCACCGCCCTGCTGCCAGACCAGCGGCAGCCAGAAGATCCAGGAGTTGAAGCCGATGTTCCACCCGGTCGAGTGGCGCAGCTTGGGGTTCTGCTTGCCGGCGGTGGCCTGGATGGCCTTCAGGTCCTTCAGGTAACCGTCCCAGTCCGCGGCCGGGGCGCCCTTGATGCCGGCCTTCTCGGTCAGGTCGGTGCGGTAGTAGACCACCATGGTGTTCGCTATGAACGGCACACCGTAGGACGTGTCCTTGTACTTGGTGGTGTCCCACTGGCCGGGGTAGAAGCTTGAGGACTTGATCGACGCCGGGGTGGCCTGGAAGCCGTTCATGGCGGCCATCTCGGCCATCCAGGTGGTGCCGATCACGGACATGTCCGGTGTGTTGCCACCGGCGATCGCGGTGGTCAGCTTGTCGTGGGCGGCGTCCCACGGGACGGGGGTGATCTTGACGTGGGCGTCCGGGTTCTCCTGCTCGAACTTCTTGGCCAGGTCCTTCAGGGCGGGGTCGGTGTCACCCATGGACCACATGACCAGTGTTCCCTTGGCCTTGCCGCTGCCGATCTTCGCAGGAGCGTCCTTGCCGGGGCCGGAGTCCGCGCTGCGGCCGCAGCCGGTGGCCAGCAAGGCTGCTGTGACGGTGATGCACAGGGCCTGGACGGTTCTGACAGTGTGACGAGTGGTGGTACGCATCGTGCGGCTCCTTTTGCCGTTGAGCGGTACAGGACTCGGGGGGCGGCAGAGGGCGGGAACGGTCGGGTGACCGGCAGGGTCAGGTCACGGGTCGCAGACCTGGGGACCGGCGGTGACGTCGACGGTCGGGCGCGGATCGCGGCTGCGGCGTCCGACGCGGTCCTGGTGGCGGCCGGGCTGGGTGTGCCTGGCGTACCGTTCGGTGTCCCGGATCGGGAAACGGCGGGGGAGTACGTGGATCTCGGCGGTGACGCGTGATCCTGGTTTCGCGTGGATGGCGGTGAAGCCGTCCGGCACGCGGGCAGGCAGGTCGGGCCGATGTGTGCGGCGGTTTCAGCTGGACCTGGACGACCTACCGGCCCGCCCGAGGGCCGGTGTTGGTCGTTCCACGGCCAGGTGGAGTCCGTCCCCGCCTGCGGGGCTGGAAGGGCGGCGGAGACGGACGGTTCAGGAATGGTGACGACTCATACGCCCACAGGGTGCGGCCGAGAGCCCTGCCCAGGGCAGAGGGCGGACCGAGCCCTTGGCGGTCCCGGAGCCGGTGGCCGCGCGATGACGTCGCGTCAGTTCAGGTTCGGCTGAAACGACGATCCACGGATCACGAGGCTGGTCGGAATGGTGCGTGAGGGGGCGGCCTCCGGCGATCCGCGCACGTGGTCCAGGAGCAGACGCGCAGCCGCCTCACCCATCTCCCACATCGGCTGGCGGATCGTGGTCAGTGCCGGATAGGTGTACGACGCCAGCTCGACGTCATCGAAGCCCACCACGGCGACATCCCGCGGAATCTCAAGGCCGGCGCCGTGCAACGCCGCGAGCACGCCGGCCGCCGAGGGGTCGTTGTGCCCGAAGACCGCGTCGAACTCCACGCCGTCCGCGAGAGCTTGCGCGACCGCGCTCCGGCTGTTCTCGAACTGGAAGTCGCCGCAGATGATGCGGCGCTGGTCGAGTTCGATCCCGGCCTGCGCATAGACATCCACGAAGCCGCCCAGCCGTTCCCGGGTACAGCCGTACGCCTCGGGACCGGTCACCACCAGAGGACGACGGCGCCCGATCTCCAGCAGGTGCCGCGCGGCCTGCTCGCCCCCCTCCCGGTTGGTGGTGGTCACGTAGGGGAATCCGGGCCGCTGGAAGCGGTCGTCGATCAGCACCACCGGCAGCCCCGATTCGTGCAGTTCCGTGATGTACCCCAGGGCCCCCTCGGGCTCGAGCACCAGCAGGCCGTCGAACGACTTGGCGGCGACCTGAAGGCCCAGCCTGCGCAGTGACTCCTCACCGCGATTCCAGGTCAGCATGCGCAGTCCGAAGCTCTCGCTCTCCAGCGTGTCGACGACCGCCTGCACGATGCCGGACCAGACCCAGGCCAGATCAGGGACCAGCATGCCGATCATCTGTGTCGTGCCGCGGGCGAGCCCCACAGCCCCGGCGCTCGGCACGTAGCCGAGCTCCGAGATCGCCTTGCGGACCTTCAAGACGGTGTTCTCGTGGATCTCGCCTTTGCCGTTCAGCACCCGCGAGACCGTCGTCTTGCTGACTCCGGCCCGCGCGGCCACGTCGGCGATGGTGCTTCCCATGCCACCCTCCCCTCCCTCCATGCAACGGCGGAAGGCAGTCCTCCCGCACCGAAGGACCGATCGTACAAAGACTCATGGCACCGGTACCGGAAGCGATTCCGGAACCGGTTTCGGTACCGGTTCCGGAAGTGAAGCACCGAGATGTCCCACCGGTCAACACGCCGGACCCAACTCGGTAACAAGGAATGTGCGACCTACGACCGCCCCGCCTGTCACCCCGAGCAGGTCGGACGGCCTCGCACACACAACGCGCCGCGGTGAAATGATCACCTCCGCCTCGGGCGGCCCGGACAGGAGCCGACGGGGCGGAGGTCAGCGCCGTCCTCGAGGAGTGCGAGACGGACGGTGGCGAGGCTGGTCGCCTCCCGGTCCGGTCTGCGATGGCCTGCAGGGACAGGTGGCCTTGTCCGTACCGGACGCGCCACTGCCTCACGCGGGTGGCGGTGTGCTGGTGCGGCGAAAGCGGGGCGGGCTCCAGCCGACGGGGTCCACTCCTTGAAGCCAAGCTGCGAACCCGCGTCCGAGTGACGGACCGGTTCCCCGGGCTGGGGGTGGGGTGCCGACGTGGTCGCGTTCCCACAAGCCCATCACCAAGACGGCAAGCACGAGTTCGGTGTGTTCGGTGGCGGCGGATCAGCCGGCGATCCGGCGGGAGAAGGTGTCGACGACGAAGGCGATGTAGACGGTGCTGGCCCAGGCTGCGCCATGAGTGAAGTCCGCGACCCAGGTGCGGGTTCGGCGCGGCGGCCACGAAATCGCGGTCAACGAGGTCGGGTGCTCGCTCGGCGGACCGGTCCGCCATGGTGGTGATGACCCTCTTGCCACGGCCCGGACATCGCCAATTCAACCTGGGCACTGATTGCTGCGCAGGTTGGTGAACCAGTCTGGGGCTGGTGGACGCTTCCAGCCTGCCCCGAGGCCGGTGGCATCGGGATGGCTGATCTCACGGCGAGATGGAGCAGGTGCTAGGAAGGCGGTGCGGCGCGCGGCTGAGGTCCTCGCGACGGGCGTCATCGTGCGGATGGGCCAGGCGGTCTCGTCGACGTCCCAGTCGCCGAGTCCTGCCCGGTCGTCGCGGCGGTGGCGGAACCAGCCGTCGTCCAGGACGAAGCGTTCCACGCCGACCTGCGCGCCGAGGTCGGCGAGATGGGTGAGCTTGTCGAGGTCGTGGTCGAAGTAGACGGCTTCCCCGACTGGTTGGAGCGGGGCTTGGGGTGCCGACCCGATGACGGCGTCGTGTCCCGTCCCTATGGGGCGATGTAGCCGCCGTCGTCGCCGACGACGAAGCCGGCTCCGGGGCTGCACAGCCACAGGACCGCCTGGGCGATCTTCTCGGCGGTGCCCAGGCGGTTGATGGGCTGGTTGGCCTCGGGGCGGTGGCGCGGCCCGATGCCGGATGCGGCTCCGGTCACGAAGGCCACCTTGCCGGAGAAGGCGTGGTCGTTGACGCGCACGGCGGATCCTCTCGTTCGGTGCGGCGGAAACGTCGTAGCGGCTCGTGGCGGATGCCGCCCGGACTCAGCGGTGCGACGGTGTCTGCGCGGCTACGTCATCCAGCGCGTGGGCCGGGGCAGTGCGCTGGGCCACGATTCGGCTCCTGGTGGAGGTGGAGCGGACGGCGAGGGCGATGAGCGGGAGCAGGGTGAGTGTGGCGATGACCGTGCCGACCAGGGGCGGGCCGGTCAGGCCGAGGGAGGAGTCCAGAGCCTCACCGGCGATCCAGGAGCCGCCTGCCACGCCGACGTTGAAGGCGGAGGTGGTCAGCGCGGACGTGAGGGTGGGGGCGTCGTCGGCGAAGCGCATGGCGAGCGAGGTGACGACGGGGTTCACTGTGAATCCGGTCAGGCCCATGAGGAGGACGAGGACGGTGGCCGTGACCGCGTTGGTGGACAGCGGGATCAACAGGAACAGGACCAGGGCGGTGGCCGCGGCGGCGGTGATGGTGGTGGCCATCGGACGGCGCTCACCCAGACGGCCGCCGGTGGTGGTGCCGCCCAGGGCGCCGATGCCGAAGGCGATGAGGACGAACGGTACGGCGCCCGCAGGGATCCCGGCGCGGTCGGTCAGCAGCGGGGTGACGTAGCTGTAGGTCGCCAGAACACCGCCCATGATCAGCATGGCGGCGCTCAGCGCCAGCCAGAGCCGGCCCTGGCGCAGGGCGCCGAACTCGGCGCGCAGTGAGACGGTCGCGCGCTGTTCCTGGGCGGGGATGAAGCGGCCGATGAAGACGGCGGCGAGTGCGGAGAGGGCGGCCAGGGCCCAGAAGGGGCCGCGCCAGCCGACGTACTGGCCGGCGAAGGAGCCGATGGGCACGCCGACGACGTTGGCCAGGGTCAGCCCACCGATCATGACTCCGGTGGCGCGGGTGGCCCTCTGCGGGCCTGCAGCGGTGGTGGCGACGACGAAACCGACGGACCAGAACGCTCCGGTGGCCAGCGCGGTGACGACGCGGGCGGCGAGGACGACGGTGAAGGAGGTGCTGAGGACGGCCACCACGTGACCGAGGCTGAAGACCGACAGGGCCAGGATCAGCGTCTGACGCTGGGGCAGGCGCAGGGTGGCCAGGGCCATGGTCGGCGCCCCGATGATCATGCCGACGGCGAAGGCGGTGATCAGCAGCCCGGCCTGGGAGGTGCTCACACCGAGGCCGGTGGACAGTTCGGGCAGCAGTCCGGCGATGACGAACTCGGTGGTGCCCATCAGGAACGTACCAGCAGCGAGCGCCCAGACGACGAAGGGGAGGTTGCCGGCGGTGGTCCCGGATGCGGGAGGCATACGTGTGGTCTCTCCTTGAGCGGAATGACGGAATAAGGGCAGGCCAGAGTGGGGTACGGGGAGGCCGCCGGGACGGGCGGCGGATACCTCTCTCGCGGTTTCACGGCTGAACGGGGACAAAAAGGGGAGGATGTTCTCCCCCTCAGTGGCGCTGGCCTCTGTGGCGCCGGCCGAAAGCCGGCGGCAGCTACCGGAGGGGTCAGGGGGCGGCTTCGATCGTGATGCGGTCGGCTGTGCCGAGCCGGTCGGCGTCGGCGTCGACGTGGCCGAGGATGAGCAGGTCGGCGGAGGCGGAATCGCCGTCGCGGTAGTAGAGAGCCAGGTTGCCCCAGGGTGCGTAGTAGGCCAGGTCACCGCTCCGGGGCACGGCTGGGTCCGGGGCGCCGGAGGTGGTCAGCCTGCGCGGCAGGTCCGCGATCCGCTCCGTCTGGTGGAAGTCCTCCAGATCGAGGGTGAGCGGGAGCAGGTCGGCGAAGTCGCGGGCGGCAGGGCTGGCGTTCAGAGTGGCGTCGACGGGCCGGCCGTCGATGGTGACGCGGATGGCCATGGCGGTGTTCCTGTCGGCTGATGCACTGGGTGCGGCGGATGTCGATGTCTCCTGCCGCCCCGACGATGCCGGGGAGGAGGACGCGGAGGCCGGCGTGGCTTCTGACGAGTCGCTGGTACAGGCGGTGACGGCCAGGAGGAGAGCGGCTGCCGGAACGGCGCGGACCAGGGCGCGGCGGGTGGCGAAGTTCATGGGCGTGTTCCGGTGGCTCAGTCGGGAAGGGGCTCGGAGTAGTGGCGGAAGCCGTCGCGCTCGAGGTGGATGTCGTACAGGCGCCGGGCCAGAGCGTCGGGGCTGCTGTGTTCGGCGTCGGGCCGGATGGCGCCCGGCACGATCAGCTGGGCGACGTGGATGTTCTGCGCGGCGAGGGTGTCGTGGAGCATGTGGGCATAGGCGCTTTCGGCGGCGAAGGCGACCGAGGTGCCGGCGACGTTCGGGTTGGGGCGTACGGCGCTGGAGCCGTTGACGAACAGCAGGGTGCCGCGGCCGAGTTCGCCCATGCCGGGCAGGACGGCGTTCACTGCGGTGACGGGGCCCCGGACGGAGAAGGTGAGGGGGGCGTCGAGGTCGTCGGCGCTCGTGTCGAGGACCGGCTTCATGAAGTCGGCGCGGGGCACGGGGCTGTACTGGAGGATCTCGATGGTCCCCAGCGAGGTACCGGCCGCGTACAGGGCCGCGGTCAGGGACTCGATGTCGAGGACGTCGGCGGCGAAGCCGCGGGCCTCGATGTCGTCGCGGGCCAGCTCGGCCGTCAGGCCGTTCAGGCGCTGAGTGTCACGGGCGACGAGGGCGACGGAATGGCCGGCGGCGCCGAAGCGGCGGGCGGTCGCGAGCCCGAGGCCGGGGCCGGCGCCGATGAGGGCGAAGGTGGTCACGGTGAGTCCTTGGTGGAGATGGGCCGTGTCGGGGCCGGGTTTCGGACGCGCGGCCCCGAGAGCGGGACGGTTTGCGGTCAGGGCTTCAGAAGGGTCTTGATGGCGCGACGTTCGTCCATCGCCTGGTAGCCCTCGGCGACCTGGTCCAGAGGCAGGGTGAGGTCGAAGACCTTGCCCGGGTTGATCCGGCCCGACAGGACGTGGTCGATGAGATCGGGCAGGTAGCGGCGCACGGGGGCGGGGCCGCCGCGCAGGCCGACCTGGGAGAAGAACAGCTCCTGGCCGTCGATCGCCACGTCGTGGGGGACGCCTACGAAGCCGACGTTGCCGCCGGGCCGGGCCGAGTGCAGGGCCTGCCGCATGGACTCGGGGGTGCCGACACACTCCAGCACGGAGTCGGCGCCGATACCGCCAGTGAGGTCCTTGACGCGGGCAACGCCTTCCTCGCCCCGCTCGCTGACGATGTCGGTGGCGCCGAATTCCAGGGCGAGCTTCTGCCGGGACTCGTGACGGCTCATCGCGACGATCCGCTCGGCGCCCAGTTCCCTGGCGGCGATGACACCGCACAGGCCGACCGCGCCGTCGCCGACGACCACCGCGGTGGAGCCGGGCTTCACCTCGGCCGCGAGGGCGGCGTACCAACCGGTGCCCATCACGTCAGAGACGGCGAGCAGGCTGGGCACCAGCTCGCCGGACGGGTGCTCGTCGGTGGCCACGAGGGTGCCGTGGGCGTTGGGTATGCGCACATAGTCTGCTTGGCACGTGCTCATGAACTCCCGGTTGAGGCAGCTGGACTGCCAGCCCCTCTGGCAGTTCGCACAGGTGTTGTCCGAGGTGGCGAAGGAGCCGACCACGAACTGGCCGGGCTCGACGTTGGTGACCTCGCTGCCGACCTCCTCGACGATGCCGACGTACTCGTGACCCATCGGACGAGGCTCGTCCACCGATTCAGCGCCGCGGTAGGGCCACAGGTCCGAGCCGCACACGCAGGTGGCGACCGTCCGGATGATCGCGTCGGTCGGCCGGTTGATCTTCGGGTCGTCCAGGGTCTCGAAGCGCACGTCGCCGGGGGCATGAATGACTGCACCACGCATGAGTGGATCTTCCTTCGATACGAGGTTCGTGAGCCGCAGCCAACGTCGGGAATGGCTGCTCACGATCGAACCTCACACGCGACGGCGGGTGTGAAAAGCGGAGGAATCTATCCGGGGAGAGAACATCCAGGGAGGAAATTCTCCCCCTTTCCCCAGGTGCGATCGATGTCATGCTGGGAAGCATGACCAGCGATGCCACCCTGAATGAACTGGGAGAATTCCTCAAGAAGCGCCGCTCAGAGCTGAGCCCGCGCGCGGTCGGGTTGCCGGAGACAGGCGGTCCCCGACGGGTGGCAGGGCTGCGCCGTGAGGAGGTCGCCCAGCTCGCCTCCATCAGCACGGACTACTACACGCGGCTGGAGCAGGGCCGTATGCAGGCGTCGGCTCCCGTGCTGGACACCATCGCCCGCGTCCTTCACCTGGACGACGACGAGCGGGGCTATCTCTTCCAGCTCGCGGGCAGGACCACCATCCGCACCCGGCGCCACGGCAGGCAGAAGGTGCAGCCCCAGCTGCAACGCGTGCTGGACGACCTCACCGCCACCCCGGCCATCGTGCAGGGCCGGCGCGGGGACATTCTGGCGTGGAACGCGCTGGCGGCAGCCCTGGTCACCGACTTCTCCCGCATTCCGGAGAGGCACCGCAACTACCCGCGGCTCATCTTCACCGATCCGGCGATGCGCAGCCTGTACGCCGACTGGGAGAGCTCGGCACGCATCGCCGTGTCACAGGTACGGATGGAGGCGGCTCAGTATCCCGAGGACCCCCGTCTCATCGCACTGGTCGGTGAACTGTCCACACGCGACCAGCAGTTCGCCCAGTGGTGGGGCGACCACAAGGTCGCCGCCCGCACCGTGGGCACCAAGACCCTGAACCACCCGGTCGTCGGAGAACTCGTCCTGGACTGGGACACCCTCACGGCCAACACCGATCCCGACCAGCACCTGACCGTCTGGACCGCCGCCCCCGGTTCTCCCACCCACGAGCGGCTGCGCATCCTCGCCTCCTGGGCCGCCGACCAGAACATGGCGCCCTCTTCGTCGCTCCGCTGACCGGTGCCGCGCCCACACTGACGGTGGCTCCGCCGGGTCGTACCTCACGCTCTGTCGGTCGGCGAGCGTGACCGGCTGCTCGCCGGTGGGACGAGCCGAGCGCCGCGTCAGGCAATGTCCTGAGCGCCGCACCCGATCGACTGGTCTGCGGCTGCTCCGGGCTGAGGCGGGAGCGTCTCGGAGCGGGTGGCGCGCATCAGCGCGAGTGCGGTGAGCGGTACGAGGGTGAAAGCGGCCGCCACCGTGCCGACCAGCGGGGGCCCTGCTTGTTCCAGCGGCGAGGTCAGGGCGGTGCCCGCCGCCCAGGAACCGATGGCGATGCCCACGTTGGGTGCCGCGCCGCTGAGGCCGGAGACGAGGGTGGGTGCGGAACCGGCGAAGCGCAGGGCCAGTGCGCCGAGCGCCGGGTTTGCGGCGAAGCCGGCCATCCCCATCAGTGTCACCAGGACGACGGCAGCCACAGGGCTGGTGGAGAGAAGGGTCAACAACAGCAGGACCAGCGTGGTCGTGGCGGCGGCCGTGAGGAGCGTGACAAGGGGGCGACGGTCGCCCAGGCGCCCGCCGACCGTGGTGCCCAGCAGGGCGCCCAGGCCGTAGCCGGTCAGGACCATGGGCACGGCCCCAGCGGAGATGTCGGCCCGTTCGGTGAGCAGGGGCGAGATGTAGGTGTACGTCGCCAGGACACCGCCCATCAGCAGCGTCATGGAACTCAGCGTCAGCCAGACCCGAACATCCCGCAGCGCGGCGAACTCGGCTCGGACGGAAGGCGCTTCGCGTCGCTCGTCGGCAGGGATGTACCGTCCGATGACCGCGGCTGCGCCGGCTGACAGCGCGGCCAGCACCCAGAACGGTCCGCGCCAGCCCGACAGCTGCCCCAGCCACGCGCCCAGCGGTACGCCGGCGACGGTGGCCACGGTCAGACCTCCCAGAAGCATGCCCAGGGTGCGTGACGTCGCTGCCGGCCCTGCCGCGGTCGTGGCCACGATCGCGCCGACGCACCAGAAGGTCCCGGTGGCCAGTGCAGTCACCACGCGGGCCGCGAGCACGAGAGCGAAGGACGAACTGAGCGCGGCGACCAGGTGGCCGAGGGCGAAGACGGCGAGCGCGAGGACCAGCGTGGAGCGCCGGGGCAGGTGCAGCGTCGCGACAGCCATCGCCGGTGCGCCGACGATCATGCCTGCCGCGAATGCCGTGATGAGCAGACCTGCCTGAGGCAGGGAGACATTCAGATCATCGGCGATATCGGGGAGCAGGCCCGCGATGACGAATTCGGTGGTGCCCATGAGGAATGTTCCGGCAGACAGCACGAATACGACGAAGGGCAGCTTGCGGGGTCGGCCGTCACTCGGGGGTGTCATTCGGTGGCGTTCTCCTTTCAGGGCGACGTGCGACCGCTGCAGGGTGGGGACGCCGTTGAGCATCGCACCGCACGGGCGTTCTGTGAGGGGGAGGAATTTCTCTCTGCTTTGTGGCGGAGCGGCAAAGTGATCTCCGCCGGCGAACGACTCCCGGTTCCCCCTAGCCGCCGATTGCGGACATCGGGCGGTCCGGCTGGACGAACGTCGGGTCGTCCAGGCCCGCGCCCGCCTTCTTGCCCCCCATCGCCACCTTCCAGATGCGGGCCATCTCCTCGTCCGGGGCTCCCGAGCGCAGGGCCGCGCGCAGGTCGGTCTCCTCCGTTGCGAACAGGCAGGTGCGGACCTGGCCGTCGGCGGTGAGGCGGGTGCGGTCGCAGGCTGAGCAGAAGGGGCGGGTGACCGAGGCGATGACGCCGACCACGTGCGGGCCGCCGTCCACCAGCCAGCGTTCCGCCGGGGCCGAGCCGCGCTTTTCGGAGCCCTCTTCCGTCAGGTCGAAGCGGGTGCGCAGGGAGGTGAGGATGTCGCCTGCGGTGATCATGCCGTCGCGCTTCCAGCCGTGCTGGGCGTCCAGGGGCATCTGCTCGATGAAGCGCAGCTCGTAGTCGTGCTCGACCGCCCAGGCCAGCAGGTCGGGGGCCTCGTCGTCGTTCAGGCCCGGCATCAGGACCGAGTTGACCTTCACCGGGGTCAGGCCCACCTCACGGGCCGCGTACAGGCCCTCGATGACGTCCTTGTGGCGGTCCCGGCGGGTGAGGGTCTTGAAGACGTCCGGGCGCAGGGTGTCCAGGGAGACGTTGACCCGGTCCAGGCCCGCCGCCTTCAGCGCGGTCGCGGTGCGCTTGAGGCCGATGCCGTTGGTCGTCAGCGACATCTGAGGGCGGGGCTCCAGGGCCGCCACCCGCTCCACCATGCCCACCAGGCCAGGGCGCAGCAGCGGCTCGCCGCCCGTGAAGCGGACCTCCTCGATGCCCAGCGAGGTGACCGCGATGTCGATCAGGCGGACGATCTCGTCGTCCGAGAGCAGATCGGGCTTGGCCAGCCACTGCAGGCCCTCCTCGGGCATGCAGTACGTACAGCGCAGATTGCACCGGTCGGTCAGCGAGACCCTCAGGTCCGTGGCCTGTCGGCCGTAGGTGTCGATCAGCACGTGCCTGAGACCATTCCTGCCCCGTGCGGCGCTGTCTTTGGCACCGCCCCGGAAACGCGGTGGATCGGGCCGCTGACCCGGACCAGAGGCAGGCCACTCGCTCCGCCGGCGTGGGCGATGATCTCGGCGGTGATGGAGATGGCCGTCTCCTCGGGGGTGCGGGCGCCGAGGTCGAGGCCGATCGGGGAGCGCAGCCGGGCCAACTGCTCCTCAGTGGCGCCGACTTCGCGCAGGCGGTCGAGACGTGCGTCGTGGGTCCGCCGGGAGCCCATGGCTCCGACGTAGCCGACGGGCAGGTCGAGGGCGAGCTGGAGCAGGGGGATGTCGAACTTGGCGTCGTGGGTGAGCACGCAGACGGCGGTACGGTCGTCCACGGCTGTCCGGGCCAGGTAGCGGTGGGGCCAGTCGACGACGACCTCGTCGGCGTGCGGGAATCGGGCTTCGGTGGCGAAGACGGGGCGGGCGTCGCACACGGTGACGTGATAGCCGAGGAAGCAACCGGCCTGGGCGAGGGCGGCGGCGAAGTCGATGGCGCCGAAGATGAGCATGCGGGGGCGGGTGGCGGCCGCGTGGACGAGGACGGTGAGCTTCTCGGGGCAGGTGTCGGTGTCTCCGCCGAGCGCGAGGAGAGCGGTGCGTCCGGTGCGCAGTTGCGCGGTGGCCCGGTCCGCTACCGCCCGGCCGGTAGCCCCCTCACCGAGCGCGCGGTCGGCGATCCAACCGTCGCCGAGGACGCTCAAAGTGGTGCCGAGCAATCCCTGGGGCCCGTCCACGACTTGGGCGACGGCAGCGGGCCGGCCCTCGGCCGCCTCGGCGAGCGCCGCGCCGAGATGCGGCTGGGCGGCCGGGTCGAGATGCTGTACGAGTACGTCGAGTTCGCCGCCGCAGGTCAGGCCCACTGCGAAGGCGTCGTCGTCGGAGTAGCCGAACCATGCACGCTGGGGGATGTCTCGGTGCTGGAGGACCTGGCGGCAGAGCTCGTACACCGCGCCTTCGACACAGCCGCCGGAGATGCTGCCGATGGCGTTGCCGTCCTCGTCCACCGCCACCGACGTACCGATGGGCAAGGGTGCGCTGCCGGTGACGTCGACGACCGTGGCCAGGGCGAAGGGGCGTTCCTCGCGGCACCAGCGGTGCAGTGTGTCCGCGATGTTCAGCATGGGGGTCTCCAGCACAGACGGTCGCTGTCGCAGATGGTGGGTCGGGCCGCCGCCGCGTCCACGGGGGCGCATGCGCGGCGGCGGCCCGGGGAGGTCCGGCAGCCGTACGGGGAGTTCGGCTGCCGGACCGTGCATGGAAGCGGTGTCGTCAGAGCAACGCCTCCGCGGTGATGGGCAGTTGGCGGATCCGTCGGCCGGTGGCGTTGAAGACCGCGTTGCCGATCGCGGCCGCCACACCGACCTGGACGACCTCGCCGAGTCCCTTGACGCCCAGCAGGTTGCCGGCGTTGTCCTCGCCCTCCAGGTAGATCGACCTGATCTCGGGGACGTCGGCGTTCACGGGTACGAGGTAGTCGGCGAGACTGGAGTTCACGATCCGCCCGTCGCGGTGGTCGGTGACCGTGTGCTCCAACAGTGCCTGGCCGATGCCGCCCACGATGCCGCCGAACGCCTGGCTCTCGGCGAGCTTGGGGCTGATGATCCGCCCCGCGTCGTACACGCCGAGCATTCTCCGCACCCGCACCAGGCCCAGGTCCGCGTCCACCGAGACCTCGGCGAAGGTCGCGCTGTAGGCGAAGTAGGCGGACCGCTCGGAGCCAGGTCCCTCGTAAGAACCGTTCGCCTCCAGACGGGAGCGGTCGTTGCGGGCCAGCAGGCTCTGGTAGGTCTCACCGCGCGCCGTGTCGTTCCGCACGTGCAGTCGGCCGTTGCGCACGACCACGTCGTCCGCGTTCACCCCGTACAGGGGTGACTCCCGGTCCTCCACGGCCAGCTTGATCGCCTGTTGCCGCACCTTGTCGCAGGCGTCGACGACGGCCGAGCCCACACTGGCCATGGTCGCCGAACCGCCGTGTGGCGAGGTGAACGGATACTCCGAGTCACCCAGCCGGAACGTGACCGTGCGCATGGTCAACCCGAGGGCGTCCGCGGCGACTTGGGTCTGGGACGTGTACGTGCCCGGCCCCATGTCGGTGGTAGCCGCCTCCACGACCGCTGTGCCGTCGGCGTCCAGCCGCGCCCTGGCCTGTGCCGGAAATCGCCCGCAGTCGTAGGCCCCGGCGGCCATGCCCAGGCCGATCAGCAGGTTCCCGTCCCGCGTGGAGCGCGGCTCGGGGTTGCGGCGGTCCCAGCCGAACTCGCGGGCGCCGACCGTATAGCACTCGCTCAGTCGCCGGGTGGAGAACGGCTCGTCGGTCGACTCGTCCTCGGCCGGTTCGTTGCGCCGGCGCAGCTCGATCGGGTCGATGCCGAGCTCGTCGGCGAGCTCGTCCATGGCCGACTCGATCACGAACGACGCGGGGGCGAAGCCGGGCCCGCGCATCCAGATCGGGGTGTTCACGTCCAACGGCACCTGCCGGTACGCCTGGCGGACGTTGGGCATGCTGTACATCATCTGGCCCGTGCCCAGAACGGCCTCGGAGAACGTCTCGTACGACGAGGTCTCGTGGTCGATGTCGTGGATCGCGGCGTTCAGCCGGCCGCGCCGGGTGCTGCCGAGGCGCAGCCGGTACTCGTAGGCCGGCCGGAATCCGGTGCCGAAGTACATCTGCTTGCGCGACAGCACCAGCTTCACCGGGCGCCGCGTCACCCGCGCGGCCAGCGCGGCGACGATCGTGTGCGGCCAGCAGCGCAGTCCACTGCCGAAGCCGCCGCCGACGAACGGGTTGATGACCCGCACCGCGTCCGCCGGGAGGTCGAAGACCGCGGCGATCTCGTCGTGCGTGCCCATCACCCACTGCGTCTTGTCCCACACCGTCAGCCGGTTGCCCTCCCAGCGGGCGACGGTGGCGTGCGGCTCCATCGGGTTGTGGTGGTTGCGCGCCAGTTCGTACTTCAGGTCCAGCCGTACGGCGGAGGAGCGCAGCCCTGCTTCCGCGTCCCCGCGCGCGTAGGGCGTCGGCTCGCCCGGCTTGGCCTTGGTGATGTCGGTCGAGGGCTTTTCGGCGTCGTAGCGGACCTTGACCAGGCTCGCGCCGTGCTGCGCGGCCTCCAGGGTGGCGGCCACCACCACGGCGACGGGCTGGCCGTGGAAGAGAACCCTGTCGTCCTGGAAGACCCGAAGTCTGCGTCCGGCCGGGTTGTTGGAGCCGGCGTTGTCGCGGTACGGCAGTTTCGGGGCGTTGCCGTGGTGGATCACCCGCAGCACGCCCGCGTGTTTCTCGGCGTCGCGTGTGTCGATGGACCTGATGCGGCCACGTCCGATGCTCGCGTCGACGATGACGGCGTGCACGGCACCCTTGATGTCATGTTCGGCGGCGTACTCCGCCTTGCCGGTGACCTTGAGCCGGCCGTCCACGCGGGACAGCGGCGCACCTACGGCTGCCTGCGGCTGGGAGCTCATTCCATTTCTCCTACAGTGCGCAGCTGGCGTTCGACGGTTCGCTTCAGGAGCTCGATCTTGAACCGGTTGTGCTCAAGGGGGCGGGCGCCGTCGGCCGCGTGACTGGCGGCCTCGGCCCACAGCCGGTCCGAGGGGCGCTCGCCGATCAGGGCCCGCTCGACGGCGGACAGCTTCCACGGCACCGTGGCCACGCCGCCGGCGGCGACCTTCGCCTCGCGGATCACGCCTCCGCGTACATGCAGCGCGACGGCCGCCGAGGCGAGCCCGAACGAGTAGGACTGCCGGTCGCGGATCTTCAGGTAGGCCGACTTGAGCGGGCGC
This sequence comes from Streptomyces europaeiscabiei, assembly GCF_001550375.1. GTDB lineage: Bacteria > Actinomycetota > Actinomycetes > Streptomycetales > Streptomycetaceae > Streptomyces > Streptomyces europaeiscabiei. Next base: position 40,260 of record NZ_LRTR01000630.1, read on the forward strand.
GGATACGCCGGGATCTCGACCGCCGTGATCAACTCGCCCCGCCGGATGTTCTGTTCGTGCTGCGGGGTGCTGCCGGGCCGGAGCAGGAAGTCGGCGAAGGGGAGGCTGCGCTCCTTGCCGTCCGGGGCCTGCAGGTGGACCGTCGCCTCCAGGGCGGTGAGGGCCACGGCGAAGTCGGAGGCGTGGACGGCCACGCAGTGATCGGAGCCGCCGAGGATCGCGTGGCCGCGGTTGTAGCCCTGCAAGGCGGCGCAGCCGGAGCCGGGCTCGCGCTTGTTGCAGTCGGCGGTCACATCGCGGAAGTACGTGCAGCGGGTGCGCTGCATGATGTTGCCGCCGATGGTGGCCATGTTGCGCAGCTGGGCCGAGGCGCCTCGCAGTGCCTGGGCGGCCACCGGGTAGAGGGAGTTCAGCTTGACGTCGGCGGTCACCACGGCCATCGGGGACAGGGCGCCGATGCGGATGCCGCCGCCCTTGGTGGCGGTGATCTCACGCAGGGGCAGGGCGCTGATGTCGACCATCGTGTCGGGGGTCTCGACGTTCTCGCGCATCAGGTCGACCAGCGTGGTGCCGCCGGCGATGTAGCGGCCGCCGCGTCTGCCGGCGTCCAGGGCTTCCCGGACGCTGTTCGCGCGGGTGTAGGCGAAGGGATACACGGGGCCGCTCCTTACTTGCGGGCGGCGGTCTGCTCGACCGCGCGCACGATCTTGACGTAGCAGCCACAGCGGCAGACGTTGCCGCTCATGTACTCCCGGATCTCTTCCGGGGAGTTGGTGTGGCCCTCCTGGATGCAGCCGACGCCGGACATGATCTGGCCCGGAGTGCAGAACCCGCACTGGAAGGCGTCCTCGTCGATGAACGCCTGCTGCAACGGGTGCAGTTCGTCGCTCTTGGCCAGGCCCTCGATCGTGGTGACCTCGGCGCCCTCCAGCCGAACGGCCAGCGTCAGGCAGGAGTTGACCCGCTGTCCGTCGACCAGCACCGTGCACGCCCCGCAGGCCCCGGCGTTGCAGCCCTTCTTGGAGCCGGTCAGGTCGAGGTGCTCGCGCAGCAGGTCAAGGAGCGAGGTGCGGTTGTCCACCGTCACCGTGCGGCGAGTGCCGTTGACCGTCAGGGAGACCCGGCTGGAGGGCGCCGGTTCCGCTGCGGTGGCTTCCTTTGAGCCGGCGAGGAGCGTCCCTCCGGCCACCACGGCACCGCTCACCACGACACCGGTGGCGATGACGGTACGCCGACTGGGCCCCGAGGGGGACTCACCCGATTCGGTCGAGGGTGGAACTGCGGATTCAGAGAGGTCAGCAGACATACGTACGCCTTCGCATCACGGACGGGACAGACGTGAACAACAGCGGGGCAGCAGGCGTGGGATCAACACCGCCGCGAGGAAAGGGCGACCCTGCGCCTTGGCAGGGCGGCTGGTCACGCCGGAAGTCTTGCACCACAGGCGTCACTCATGGCAGGGAGGGTTTTATCCCCCCTTGCTTTTCCTTGGTCACCCCTTGGTCTTTCCGTCCGCAAGTAAGCGCTGAATGAAGGAGGCGGGCCGTCGAAGGTGCGGCAAGTCGTCGTCCCTGTTGATCAGAGACTCAAAGGGTTCTCTTCGAGGGGGTAGCGGACGTGGGGGCCGCCGAAGTAGCCGCGGACGGTGTGGGGCTGGCGCTGGCGGCGGTGGAAGAACCTGCGGGTCTCGGCTGCGAGTTGGGCCTGGTTGCGGGCCCTGCTGCTCATGGGCAGGCTTCGTTTGAGGTCGGCGTTGACGAGTTCGTCGGGGTTCAGATCGGGTGAGTACGAGGGCAGGAAGTGCAGCTCGATCCTGTCGGCGTGGTCGGCCGGCCATGTGCGGACCGCGCGGGAGCGGTGTGCGGAGTGACCGTCCACCACGAGGTGGATCTTGCGGTCGAAGTAGCCGATGAGCCGGTCGAGGAAGCGGCACATGACCTTCGCGTCGAAGGTCTCGGTGAACACCATGAAGTGCATCCGGCCCTTCGTGCTGATCGCGGACATCGCATTCACGGAGAACCGGTTGCCGGTGCGGCGCACGACGGGGGTACGGCCCTTCTCGCCCCAGGTGCGACCGGTGACCTGATCGGAACGGATGCCGACCTGGTCGGCGAACAGCACCTCACCGTTCTCGGCCTTCGCCGTCGCCCGGATCGCCGGCCATGTCACCTCCAGCCAGGTCCGCACCGCCTCCGGGTTCTGCTCGACCGCGCGCTTGTCGGGCCGCTGGAACGACAGTCCCCGGCGCCGCAGGTACTTGCCCACCCCGGGCTCGGTCATCCGCACCCCATCCGCACCCCATCCGCACCCGATACAGCTTCGCGATCAGCTCACCCACCTGGCCACGCGTCCACAGCTGGCCACGAAGACCCAGGTCACACGGCAAGTGATCCAAAATCGCCTGCCGCACCGCCGCCTGCTCGGCCCCGGACAGCACCTGATGCTCACCCACGCGCCGCCCACGCGGACGCGCCCTCAGCGCCTCTCGCCCACCGGCCTGCCACTTCGCCCACCAGCCGTCCACCGCCTTGAGCGAGACCTTGAACACCGCCGCGACGTCCTCGCGGTCCCGGCCCTCCACCAGCGCGGCCACCGCCCGCAGCCGCAACGCTTCCTGCGCCGACGGCGACAACTGCCGTGCGTCAAACACCAGTTCACTCACGCAGCGTTCAACGACCCAGAATGCTCACCGTTTCGGATCAATAGCAGAGGAGCGAAGGAGGTGTCATGGCCGGTGCGAACCACCGATAATCACGTGGTTGAGTTGCCTGGATTCACGGACGTCGGCCGCGGTGTCGGCGTGTGAACCTTGGCCGAGTTCTCGTACATGCGCCTGAGAGCACACAGAAATTTCGGTCGTGGTGGTCATGGGCGCCCTGTTCGGCACCACCACCCACCACCGCACGGCACTGTCCCGCTCCGGGATCGGTGCAGGCTCCATGCCGTTGGCTCCAGCCGATGGTCAGGGCTGCTGAAGAGCGTGGTGGCTGACCACGTGCTCGTGGGGCGGGTTTCGCCGGTCGCGGCGTGGAGGCGCTGGTCGTTGAACCAACCGGCCCGTCCACGGTGCCGATCGAGGCGTCAACGCCCAGCCTCGATCGGGTGTGCGGTGAACGCGAAAGTCGTGTATTGACCGCCCGAATCCGAATGGTGAGCAGTCCCGTCGCGCCTAGTCCAACGACCGTTCTGATTGCGAGAGCCGATCCTTTTCTCTTTCGTCCTGGCATCCCTTGTTGGACATCTGGCCTGTATGACAGGGTGGTTCACGCTTGGAACAATCCGTATCCGGCGTACCGGCTCACACGGGTCGTGGCGTTGCCCGCTCCCCCACAAGGCGGTCGCGCGGCATCGCCCGGGCGGTCACCACCTCCACCCCTCCCTCTCCGCACGGCCACACCAGGTCCGCGCTGCTGCTAGTTCCCGCATCGGCCCGGGATGAGGCTGCCCAGCGCGCCCTGGGAGAAGGAAAGCCCCTGTGTCTTTCGCTCACCCGTTTCCCGCAAGCCCGGCTCCCGACCCCGAGACCGCTCCAGGAATGTCCGACGACGCCCTCGTCGCCGCGCTGAGGATGTCCCGGACCATCGAGGGCACAACGCCAGTCGCGGCGTTGATCGCGCGACACGGCCCTTCAGTCTCCGAATATGCGGAGATCTGCGCCTCCGGTTCATCCGTCATTGCGCGAGCGCTCGCCGCTGCGGCGTTCCGCCATGTGGTGCAAGGCCTCCAAAGAGCCGGGTCCACTGATGCCCTGCGCCCTCGCCTGCTCGTCGCCGTACGGGACACCGCGCGTGCGCGCTCACAGACCGGCAACATTTCGGGGCTGTCGTACGACCAGGCCGGGGCCGCCGACAGCGGCAGGCCCCCACCCCATTCGGTCGCCGAGAATCGGCACCTGAGCCAGGTCGCTTTTCTGCGGCTCCCGAGGACCACGCAGTACGTTCTGTGGCATCTGGACGTGGAAGCCGAATCATCGGCCGTTCCTGCAGCCTTGCTCGGAATCGAAGGAGACATACCGCCCTTCGAGTTGGACCGGGCCCGGGAGCAATGGCGTTCGGCGCTCCTGCGCACGCATGTCGAGAATGCAGCGGGAAGAGAGTGCCGGGACTACAGCCGCCTCCTCGACGCGCCCTCACACGGTGCCGGTACGACGCTGCCCGAGGTGCAACTGCATCTGGATCAGTGCTCCTACTGCCAGGACACCGCCGAACAGCTCAGGCTCTGCGCCACGAGACCGGGCGTACTGCTGGCGGAAGCGCTGCTCGGCGAGCGCGCTCACCCCTATCTGGCTGCTTGCCGGGCACGCCCTTCGCGCACAGTGCCCGTTGCCGCGACCGCCGAGGGAGCCCACGCCCGGCCCTCGGACACCCCGCAGAAGCCACAGAAGCCGGCAAGGAAGGGAAGGCCTGGCTCCACCCGCAAGGGCATGAAGATCTTCGTCGCCGGGATCGCCGCGAGTTCGGCCGCTGTCGCGGCAGCAATCGTCGTGGCCGGCACTTCGTCCGACACCACCGCACCGGCTCCGGCGACACAGCGGCCTACGCCCACGCCGTCACCCTCCTCCCCCACGACCTCGACCGCCCTCCCTGTCCCCCCGGGGAGCGGCCGACTGCGCAATGCGGCCGCGGACCTGTGCATGGACGTCCGGGGAGCGCAGCCCGAGCGTGGCGCGGAGGCCACCCTGTCCGCCTGCTCAGCCGCCAGCACGCAGCGGTGGACCTACGTCGAGGACGGGCTTCTGCGCAACCTCGCCGAACCGGATCTGTGCCTGGACGCCGGCGGGGACGACGAAGTGCTGGATCTGGAGTACTGCGACTCCTCGGGCGACGTCTCGTTCGGGCTCCGCTTCGAGCTGAGCCCCGAAGGAGAACTCCTCACCCGCGACGAGAGAAACCTCGTGATCGCCCCCGCCTCGCCCGACACCGGCACCGTTCTGGTACCAAGTCCCCGCAATGGAGAGGCGGAACAGAGATGGCTGGTCGAGCCGGTCCCGGGAGCATCCACACTCCAGTCCGCGACTTGAGACTCGCCGGTACCGAACACGGCCTCACAGCGACCCCGGCAGGGGCGGACACCATGACGCGTCGGCTCTTGGCCCCGGCCCGGACGGACCAGCACATCCAGTTGTTCCTGCTCCCGCAGCACCTGCAACAGCTTCAACGGCGCCTACGCCCAGGACATCCTCGCGGAGACGCGGACGGCGATCGACGCGGGGGTGAATGGTGCCGGGACCACCGATGAAGAGGCGGCGGTCGAGGGGCTACCACGTGCTGGACGAGTGGTGCGTGCAGTAGCTTCATGGCGTGTCCACGCCCCCGCCGCAGCGGTCTCCCACGACCCAGCCGTACCTCCTGCCGCCTCCCCGGCAGAAGAAGAGCCGGGTCGGTGTCGTCCTGGGGGTCGTATCGTTGGCCGATGCGAGAGCAAAGACCACAGAAGAACTGGGCTCGACAAGAGGTGGTCAGAGCCAGTCCCGCCGCCTGAAAATTAAGTACAAACTGACACAAACCACCCCCATCAGGCCGATGGCAAAGGGGTATCCGAAGCTCCAGCTCAACTCGGGCATGTGCTTGAAGTTCATGCCGTAAATCGTTCCCACCAGTGTGGGAGCAAACAGGATCGCCGCCCACGACGAGATCTTCTTGATCTCCTCGTTCTGTTCGAAGCCCGCCTCCGCCAACGCCCGCATCTCCGCGTTCTGTTGCTGGGTGACCAGGGTGGCGTTCACGGTGAGGATGTCGGTGAGGGCCTGGCGGTAGCCGTCGACGCGTTCGCTGGTGTGGGTGACGTGGTCGGCGACGTCGCGGAGGTAGCGCTGGAGTTCGTCGTCCGTCTCGTACTTGGCGAAGCCGGCCATGAGGCCGTGGAGCATGCCGACGAGGGGGCGCGTGGCGCGCTGGAACTCGACCATCTCGCGGGAGAGTTCGTAGATGCGGCGGGAGACCTCCGGGTCGCCGCGGAAGACCTCCGTCTCGATCTCGTCGACGTCGTTCTGCACACCGGCGACGACGGGCGCGTACCCGTCGACCACCGCGTCGAGGATGGCGTAGAGGACCGCCTCGGGGCCGAGCTTCAGCAGCTCCGGGGTCTCCTCCATCCGTCGGCGGACGGCCGACAGGTCGGGTGCCGCGCCGTGCCGGACCGTGATGACGAAGTCCGGCCCCACGAAGACGTGCAACTCGCCGAAGTCCACCTCCTCGGAGGCGTCGAGGTAGCGGGCGGCGCGCAGGACGACGAAGAGGGTGTCGCCGTAGCGCTCCAGCTTGGGGCGTTGATGGGCCTCCATCGCATCCTCGACGGCGAGCGGGTGGAGGTCGAACTCGGCGGCCAGGGAGAGGAGTTCGGCCTCGGTCGGGCGGGCCAGCCCGATCCACGCCATGCCGGCCGGTGCCTCCCGCAGCTCGCGGAAGGTGTCCGCGAGTGTGGCGGGGGAGGCGACGCGTACGCCGCCCTGGTACAGGGCCGCCTCCACCACGCTGGCCGCCCGCTCGGCCGTGGTCGCCGCCGGATCCGGGTGCGGTGCCGTGGGCTCGGCGGGTGGTGTCGACGGAGGGGGCAGGGCGCGACGCCAGCCGCCCTTCCGGCCGCCCTTCGAGGCTGGACCGGTGCTCTTCGCGGCCGGGCGGGCGCGTCGATCGGCCATCGTGGATGCCTCCCGCGTTGCGCGTACACGTACGACTGTGTGATCACCGAGCAGGATATACGGGGCAAACGCCGCGGGGGTCGGTGAGGGGGGGCGGGAGGTGGAGGGGGTGGAGAAGCACGTGAGGTGGGGGAGGTGGGGGAGGTGAGGATGCAGGAGGCGGGGAAGCAGGCAGGGTGGCGGGGAACCGGGTACCCGGCCGGACCGGACGTGGGGCCGGGCGGGGAGTGGGGAGCCAGGGAATCGCGGACGGGATGAGCCGTGGCGCTCTCGGCGGTTCGAACGCGGACCGCATCAGGACTGTCGCGGACAGAACCTGTCCGCGATCCCCGCTAGCGTGCGCACCATGACGAACAAGGCGAACCAGACCGCTCCCCGGCTCGGCACCCACGCCCTCAACCGCGCGACCCTGGCCCGCCAACTCCTCCTGCACCGGGCGCCCGTGTCCGCACCCGCCGAGGCCGCCCCTACCGAGGCCGCCCCTACCGAGGCCGCCTCCACCAAAGCCACCGGTTCGGCGGCCCAGCCCCCGCCCATGTCCGTCCACGACGCCGTCACACACCTCCTCGGGCTCCAGGCGCAGAACGTACGGCCGCCGTACTACGCGCTCGCCGCCCGACTGGACGGCTTCGCGCCCGAGCAGCTCTCGGCGCTGATGGCCGACCGGGACGTCGTACGCATCGTCACCATGCGGTCCACGATCCACACGCACACCGCGGAGGACTGCCTCAGCCTGCGGCCGTTGGTGCAGCCGGCCCGGGAGCGGGAACTGAACCTGTTCCGCAAGGGGCTGGCCGGGGTCGATCTCGACCGGCTCGAAGTGATCGCGCGGGAACTGGTCGAGGCCGAACCGCGCACCCTGAAGCAGTTGCGTGAAGCGTTGATCGTGGAGTGGCCCGACGCCGACCCGTTCGCCCTCGGTGTCGCCGCGCGCTGCAGGCTGCCGCTCGTCCAGGTCACCCCGCGCGGCCTGTGGGGCAGGAGCGGGCAGGTCGCCCTGACCACCGCCGAGCACTGGCTCGGCCGCCCCGCCGAACCCGCCCCGGCGCCCGAGACCGTCGTCCGGCGCTATCTCGCCGCCTTCGGGCCCGCCTCCGTCAAGGACATGCAGAGCTGGGCCGGACTGACCCGCCTGCGCGAGGCGTTCGAGCGGCTGCGCCCGGAGCTGCTCGTCTTCCGCGACGACAGCGGCACCGAACTCTTCGACCTGCCGGACGCGCCCCGCCCCGACCCGAAGACCCCGGCCCCGCCCCGGCTGCTCCCCGAGTTCGACAACCTGCTCCTCTCCCACGCCGACCGCTCCCGCGTGGTGCCGCCGGACCTCAAGGGCCGTTCCTGGCAAGGGAATCAGGCCCATCGCACCTTCCTCGTCGACGGCTTCCTGGCCGGCCTGTGGAAGCTCGACGCCGACGTCCTCACCCTCGAACCCTTCGGCCGCCTCACCCAGGGGCAGCGGGCCGACCTGGTGACGGAGGCGGAGCGCACGCTCACCACGCTGCACGGGGACGGGGGCGGCGCCCACGACGAGGGTGGAGCGCACGACATCCGATTCGGCACCGTGGCCACGTGACACCCGGCACGCACCCGGACATTGGAGAGGGGGCGCCGCGAACCGCTCGTGGCAGGTTCGCGGCGCCCCCTGGCAGTTCCTGAGGAAGTACCTCAGGAGTCTGTCGGCTCGCGCCCGGCCTCGGCTACGAGGCGATCTGGGCGGCCACCGTGTTGGAGAAGGTGGTCAGCCGGGTGTAGATGCCGGGGTACTGCGCGTCGGCGCAGCCGTAACCCCAGGAAACTATGCCTGCCAGGACGCCCCCGATCATCAGGGGACCGCCGCTGTCGCCCTGGCAGGTGTCAACGCCGCCGGATGAGTAACCGGCGCAGACCATGGAGCTCGCGACGAACTCGGAGCCGTACGAGCTGGAGCTGCCGCAGACCGAGTCGGCCACGACCGGAACGGTCGCGGTGCGCAGCTGGTTGGAGGAGGAACCGCCTGAGGACGTGGTGCCCCAGCCGATGATGCGGGCGGTGGTGCCGGCCGCGTAGACGCTCGTCTGCGAGGAGCTGACGTAGGACGCCGTGGTGTACGGCTGCGCGACCGCCAGCGTCAGCACGGCCACGTCGCTGGTCATCGTGGAGCTGTTGTAGCTCGGGTGGATCCAGATCTTGCTGAGCGTGCTGACGGTGCCGTTCGTGCCGTTGCGGTAGGTACGGCCACCGACGACACGGGTGTTGGAGGTGGTTCTGCCGACCATGCAGTGGGCGGCGGTGATCACCTTGGTGGGGGACACGAGGGTGCCACCACAGAACTGGCTCTGCGAGGCGTTCGTGATCTGCATGACGTACGGGTACGCGCTCGCGGTGGTGGTCGTACCACCCACGATGGGCTGGGGAGCGGCGACGGCGCCGGGGGCGGTGAGCAGCGCGGCCGCGGCGGCGGCAGCGGTGGCAGCGGCGGCGATCATCGACTTCTTGACGCGGTTGAACCCGAACATGGTTCTCCTTGTGGGGGAGTTGCCGGTGGGGGACGCGCGGGTGGGGGTTAGGTGCACAGAGCCTGCGGTGCCGCCCCCGCTCGGGGGAGCCGAGCGGGGGCGGCGGGCCGGTCTGTGTGCCCTGGCGTGCGGCACGTCACAAAAAATAGGAGCCGGAGTGATCCTCTCCCAAGGGGGGATCCCCCTAGGCGAGTTGGGGAGGGAAAACCCTCGATGACCCGGGCCGGGGTTTGAGCCTAGGCTGGAGCCGCAAGGCCGCTGCGCGCACTTGGTCCGCCGAAGCAGGACGGACGGGAGTGTGACGACAGGGCCCAGGTCCCGGGAGGGGCTCGTCAGCCGGTCCCGGGGAGGTCAGTTCGTACGGTGTCCCGCCGCCAGACGCACGATGTCCACACGCGACCGGATGCCCAGCTTCCGGTAGACGCGGGTGAGTGTCGCCTCGACCGTCTTCACGCTGATGTACAGCCGGCCGGCGATCTCCCGGTTGGTCGCACCCTCCATGACCAGCTCCGCGACCTGGCGTTCGGTCGCCGCGAGCGCGGCGAGGGCGTCCAGCGCCGACGGAGCGATCGCGGGCTGCTGCGGGGGCGCCGGGGTGACCGAGGCCTCCTCCACCTGACGCAGCCACGGCAGCGCACGGCAGCGGCGGAACAGCCGCGACGCCTCGTCGTACGAGCCCGGACCGGACACGGGCGTCGTCCCCGGACGGGCGAGACCGAGAGTCTGCGGGAGCGTGCGCAGCCCCGCCAGGGCGTACGCGGCCCGCGCCTCCTCAAGGCCGTAGCCCAGCTTCGCCAGCCGGTCCTGCGCCGACGTCAACTGCCGTACGGCGGCGTCCTGTTCACCTCGCGCCGCCCGCACCAGCGCCTCGGCCCGGTCGAGGACGGCGAGCACGCTCTCCCGCCCGAGCCGCAGCGCCTGCTGCCGGGTGACGTCGACGACGTCCTGCGCCTCCGCCAACTCGCCCACCCGCACCAGGGCTTCGGCGAGATCGCCGTGCCACCGGCCGCGCGCGGGGTCGTTGATGCCGAGTCCTTCCTCCAACTCCCTCACCCGGCGCAGGGACTGCACCGTGCCGGGTGCGTCCCCCGTCACCAGCTGGGCGTGCCCCAGGGCGCCCAGGGCGCGGGAGAGGTACATCAGGTCGCCGTCCTGCTCGGCGCGGTCGGCGGCCTCGCGGGCGAGCGCCCGGGCCCGCTCCACGTCACCACCGGCGGCTTCCGCGAGCGAGGTGAGCATGGCGGACGCGCCCTCGCCGATGCCGGCGTCACGGGCGAGGACATAGCCCTCGCGGGCGAGGTCGAGGGCCCGGCCGCAGTGCCCGGAGCGCAGTTCGGTCTCGGCGAGGAAGCGCACGTAGTGCACCTCGCTCTCGACCATGCCGCGCCGCCGCACCTCACGCAGCAGCGAGGTGATCGTCGCGCGGGCCTCACCGAGCTGGTCGCTCATCATCAGCCAGCGGAAGCGGGTCGCGCCCGCCCCGTTGTGGTGGCAGGCGAGCTGCGGGTCCTGCGGTTCCTTCAGGGCCCGCTTGATCGTCATGGGGGCGTCCGGGTGGCCCATCAGTATCTCGGCCTGTGCCTGGAAGGCGAGCGCGAGCAGCTCGGTGCGCCGGTCCTCGGCCCGCGCCGCCAGCTCCGCCGCCCGCGCGGCCTCCTCCCGGCTCTGGGCGAAGTCGCCTTCGAGGACCAGGGCGCGCCAGGCCAGCTGGTAGCGGACCAGGCCGAGCAGCCGCGGGTCGTCGCCCGCGTCGGCGAGGACCTGCGGGTAGACGGCGTCGACCTCGGCGAGCGACTGCCCGGCCGCGTCGATCACCACCATCCAGGCCCGGACCCGCTCGGCCGGGTCGGCGGCCCGGCTCAGCACGTCACGGGCGATGTCCCGGCCGAGGTCGGTCTCCCCGGCGGTCAGCGCGTTCTCGGCGGCCTGCAACCGCCGCTCGTCG
>NZ_LRTR01000631.1 GCF_001550375.1 Streptomyces europaeiscabiei
GCGGGCGGCGCGGCCAGCAGGTCGTCGGGGCAGGCCGGCAGCGGCCGGCCGAGCAGGGCCCGCAGTTCCGGGTAGGCGCGGGTGTCTCCGGCCAGGACCCCGCCCAGGACCGTGCGTCCGTCGGCGTCCAGGACCACCTTGGCGTAGGTGCCGGCCCGCCGGTCGTCGCGCACGTACTCCATCGCCCCGTGCGAGCGGGCGTGGGCGTCGCCGAAGCCGGCCACCTCGACGCCCAGGAGCTTCAGGCTCGCGGAGGTGTCGGCGCCGGTGAACGCCTCGCCCGGCACGCCCAGGAGCTGGCGGGCGACGGTCTCGGCCATCCGGAAGCCGGGGGCGGCCAGGCCGTGGCAGCGGCCCTCGACGGCCGCGCACTCGCCGATCGCCCAGATGCGTTCGTCGGCGGTGCGGCACCACGTGTCCACCAGGAAGCCGCCGCGCTCGCCGCGCACGAGCCCGGGGGCGTCGACCTCGTCGCGCGGGCGTACCCCGGCGGCGAAGACGACGAGCGCGGTGTCCAGGGCGGTGCCGTCGTCCAGCTCGACGCGGTCGGCGCGGCCGTCCGCGCCGGTGGCGACCGCGTGGACGGCGGTCGAGCAGTGCACGCGCACGCCGAGCCGGTCGATCGCCGCGGCCAGGACCCGGCCGCCGCCCTCGTCGATCTGCTGGGCCATCAGCCACGGGGCGTACTCCACCACATGGGGCCGCATGCCCAGCAGCCGCAGGCCGCCCGCGGCCTCCAGTCCCAGCAGGCCGCCGCCGACCACCACGGCCGGGCGGCCGGGCACCGCGGCCGCGCGGATCGCCTCGACGTCCTGCACCGTCCGGTAGACGAAGCACCCCGGCAGGTCGTGTCCGGCGACCGGGGGCACGAAGGGCCGGGACCCGGTGGCCAGGACCAGCGCGTCGTATCCGAACCCGGTTCCGTCCGCGCAGGTCACCCTTCTGCTGCGGCGGTCCACGGCGGTCACCTTCGTGTTCAGGCGCAGCCGCAGGCGGGGGTCGTCCAGGACGCCGGGGCCGGCCAGCGCGAGGTCGTCGGCGCGGGCGCCGTCCAGGAGGGTGGACAGCGCCACCCGGTCGTAGGCGGGCCGCGGTTCCTCGGCCAGGACGACGATGCGCCACTGTCCGTGCCGGTCACCGGCCAGTATTTCCTCGACCAGCCGGTGGCCGGCCATTCCGTGGCCGGCCACGACCAGCGTGCGCGTGGTCACGGGGTTCCTCCTCCTGCGGTGTCCACCGCTGTGTGGGTGTCTGCGGGCCCTGCACCGCCGGCGGCGGCGAGCGTCGTGCACAGCCGGCGTACGACCGCGGTGCAGCCGCCGCACCCCGTGGTCGCCCGGGTCGCCCGGGCCAGTGCCTGGCTGTCGTGCGCCCCGTCTGCCCAGGCGGCCTTCAGCCTGCGGAAGGTGACGTTGTTGCAGTGGCAGGCCACCGCGTCGTCCGCCGTGGCGTCGGTGTCCGCGTAGGGCAGGTCGGCGCCGCTCAGCAACGCCAGCAGGTCGGCGGGCACCGGCGCGTCACGGGCGTACAGGCCGCTGACCGCGGCGACCGCGGCGGCCGT
>NZ_LRTR01000632.1 GCF_001550375.1 Streptomyces europaeiscabiei
GACGAGGTGGGTGGCGAGCTGCCGGCCGAGTTCGCCGGTGCCGCCGGTGATCAGGACCGTGCCGTCGGGGTCGAAGCGCGGGGTTTCGGGCTGGTCGGGCTGGTCGGTGCGGGTCAGGCGGGCGACGAGGATCCGGCCGTCGCGCAGGGCGATCTCGGGCTCTCCCTCGACCGCGATCGCGCGTTCCAGCAGCTCGGCGTCCAACGCCCCGGCATCCAGATCCACCAGACGCACCGAACGCTCGCCGTACTCGCTCGCGGCGGTCCGAAGCAGTCCCCACAGCGGAGCGTGCGCCAGGTCGGACACGCCGTCGCCCACGGCCCGGCGCGTCACCCAGACCAGCGCCGTCGACGCGAGGCGCGGCTCACCGAGGAGGCCCTGAAGTGTGGTCAGGGCGGCGGCGGCCGTCTGTGCGGCACCGTCCTCGCCCGACACGGGACGCGTCGCGTCGACCAGGACGAGTCCCGGAACGGACTCCCCGGCCAGCAACTCGTCCACGTCGGCGACCATGTCGAGGCCGAGCGCGGCACCCAGCTCGGAGCGATCACCCAGAACGACGGCGTCGTCGAACACGTCCGACGCGTCGTCGCCGGCGGTGGCCGCGTCCGTACCCGTCGCACGCAGCGGCTCGAACGCCACCCGGTACAGGTGCTCAACCCGCTCGGCGCCCCGTATCTGGTCGGACGTCACCTCGCGCAGGCGCAGCTCCCGCACCGACAGGACCGGGCGTCCCGCGGTGTCCACCACCCGGATGCGGGCGACGGACGCCACCCGGTCGAGCTCGACCTCGACCCGCAGTTCCGTGCCACCCCCGGCGAGCAGCTCCGCGCCGCTCCACTCGAAGGGCAGCACCACGGAGTCGTCCCCGTCGCGCAGCGCCGCGATGACGTGCAGGGCGGCGTCGAGCAGCGCCGGGTGCACGCCGAACTCACCCGGACCGACCTCCTCGGGAAGACGTACGAGACCAAAGCCGCGGTCCCCATCACGCCACAGCTCCCGCAGCCCGCGGAACGCCGGGCCGTACCCGAGGCCCTGCGCCTCGAACCGGTCGTAGTACCCGTCGAGTTCCACGCGCTCGGCACCTGCGACCGGCCACTGCGCGAGCACGTCCGCACCGGATCCGTCCTCGGGCGAGTCCGCCACGAGCTCGCCCGTCGCGTGCTGGCGCCACACACCGCCCAGCGAGTCCTCCGACTGGCTGTAGACGGCCAGCGAACGACGACCGTTCGCCTCCGGGCCGACCACCACCTGCAACCGAACGGCATCCCGCACCACCAGCGGCTCGGTCAGCGTCAGCTCTCCGACGCCGGCCGCCCCGACCTCACGGGCAGCGGCGAACGCGAGGTCCAGGAGTCCGGTGCCGGGGAGGAGGGGGGTGTTGTAGACGGTGTGGTCGTGGAGCCAGGGGTGCTGGGTGGGGGAGAGGCGT
>NZ_LRTR01000633.1 GCF_001550375.1 Streptomyces europaeiscabiei
CGGGTTCGAGCGGGTTGATGCCGCTGCGGCGCATCCGCGCCTCGCCGTCGGCGTCGGCGGTGGCCATGCCCCCTCCGGCCCAGGGTCCCCAGGCCAGCGAGGTGGCGGGCAGTCCGGCGGCCCTGCGCTGTTCGGCGAGGGCGTCCAGGTAGGCGTTGGCCGCCGCGTAGTTGGCCTGGCCGATGGTGCCGAGGGTGCCGGAGACCGACGAGTACAGGACGAACGCCGTGAGGTCGCGGTCGCGGGTCAGCTCGTCGAGGTTGCGGGCGGCGGCCAGCTTGGGCCGCAGGACGCGGTCCAGGGCGGCGGGGTCCATGCCGTCGATGAGGCGGTCGTCGAGGACGCCCGCGGTGTGCACGACGGCGTCGACGGGGTGGTCGGCGAGCAGCGCGGCGAGCGCGTCCCGGTCGGCGGTGTCGCAGGCGGCCAGGACGAGTTCGGTACCGGTGCCGGCGAGGGTGTCCTGAAGGCGGGCGGCGCCCTCGGAGCCGGGCCCGGAGCGGCTGACGGCGACGATGCGTGCGGTG
>NZ_LRTR01000634.1 GCF_001550375.1 Streptomyces europaeiscabiei
CGGCCAGGACGGCCCGGGCGTGCCGGATCTTCGCCGGCGTCTGGAGGGGCTGCCGCACGGGCAGCGCACGGACGCCGTCCTGGAGGTGGTGCGCGCCCACACCGCGGCCGTCCTCGGCTACGGCCCCGAGGAGCCGCTGGAGGACCGGCGCCCCTTCAAGGAGCTCGGGTTCGACTCGGTGACCGGTGTCGAACTGCGCAACCGGCTGAACGCGGAGACCGGTCTGCGGCTGCCGGCCACGCTCGTCTTCGAGCATCCGACGCCGACCGCGCTCGCCGGCCACGTGCTGGCCGAACTCGGCGTGGGCGCCGCCGCCGAGGCGCAGCGGCCGGTGGACGTCGACGCGCTGGAGGCGGCCGCCACGGCCCTGGACGCGTCGGCGCTGGCCCCGGCGGACACGGACCGCCTGTCGGCCGTCTCCCGCGTCCTTCAGGAGATCCTCGCGCGCGCCGGTGACCGGCAGGCACCCCCGGAGGAACCGCACGAGGCGCCGCAGGCGCTCGACGACGCGTCGGACGACGAGTTGTTCCAGTTCATCGATGAGAAGTTCGGACTCTGACATGGCGAATGAAGACAAGCTGCGCGCCTATCTCAAGCGCGTCACCGGTGAACTGGACACGACGCGGGAGCGGCTGCGGCAGGCCGAGGGCAGGCACCGGGAACCGATCGCCGTGGTGGCGATGAGCTGCCGGCTGCCGGGCGGCGTCGCATCGCCCGAGGACTTCTGGCGGCTGCTCGACGACGGCGCCGACGCCATCGGCCCGTTCCCCGAGGACCGCGGGTGGGACACGAACCGGCTCTACGACCCGGACCCGGACAACGCCGGCACCGTGTACGCCGCCGCCGGCGGATTCCTCGACGAGGCGGCCGCGTTCGACGCGGGGTTCTTCGGGATCTCGCCGCGCGAGGCCGTGGCGATGGACCCCCAGCAGCGGCTCCTCCTGGAGAACGCCTGGGAGGCGTTCGAGGGCGCGGGCATCACCGTGGAGTCGGTGCAGGACCGGCCGACGGGTGTCTACGTCGGCACCAACGGCCAGGACTACGCGGACCTGATCGGCGACGGCAGCAGTGAGGGGCACGCCCTGACGGGCGCCGCCGCCAGTGTCCTGTCCGGGCGCATCGCCTACGCGCTGGGGCTGCGAGGCCCGGCCCTGAGCATCGACACGGCCTGCTCCTCCTCGCTGGTGGCGGTGCACCTGGCGGTACAGGCGCTGCGGCGGGGCGAGTGCGCGCTGGCGCTGGCCGGCGGGGCCACGGTGATGGCCACGCCGCAGCTCCTCGTGGAGTTCAGCCGGCAGCGAGGCCTGGCGCCGGACGGGCGGTGCCGGGCCTTCTCCGACCACGCCGACGGCACCGGCTTCGCCGAGGGCAGCGGCATGCTCCTGCTGGAGCGGCTCGGCGACGCCCGCCGCAACGGTCACCCCGTGCTCGCCGTGATCCGGGGCACCGCCGTCAACCAGGACGGGGCGTCCAACGGCCTCACCGCACCCAGCGGGCAGGCGCAGCAGGACGTGATCCGGGCCGCCCTGGCCGACGCCGGGCTCGGCGCCGCCGACGTCGACGCGGTGGAGGCGCACGGCACCGGCACCCGGCTCGGCGACCCGATCGAGGCCCGCGCGCTGATCGCCACATACGGGGCGGCCCACACGACGGGCGACCCGCTGTGGCTGGGCGGGGTGAAGTCCAACATCGGTCACACGCAGGCCGCCGCCGGAGTCGCGGGCATCATCAAGATGGTCCAGGCGCTGCGCAACGGCCGGCTGCCGCGCACCCTGCACGCCGAGGAGCCGAACACCCACGTCGACTGGTCCGAGGGCGGGGTGCGGCTGCTGTCGGAACCGGTGCCGTGGACGCCCGGCGAGCGGGTGCGCCGCGCCGGTGTGTCCTCGTTCGGGATCAGCGGCACCAACGCGCACATCGTCCTGGAGGGACCGGAGGGCAGCGCGCCCGTGCCGGTACCGGACGCGGCGCCCGCGCAGGACGCCGCCCACCACCAGGTCGTGCCGTGGCTGCTCTCCGGCCGGGACGAGGCCGCGCTGCGCGCACAGGCGCACCGGCTCGCCGGCCATGTGACGGACCGGCCCGCCACCGACGTGGCGGACGTGGCGTACTCGCTGGCGGCCACGCGCACCGCGTTCGAGCACCGGGCGGTCGCCGTGGGCGGCGACCTCGACGAACTGCTGGGCGCCGTACGGGCGATCGCCGACGGCACCGCCGCCGCCGGCACGGCCGCGCTGCCGGGCCGGACCGCGTTCGTCTTCCCGGGGCAGGGGGCTCAGCGGCCCGGCATGGGCCGGGAGCTGTACCGGGACTTGCCGGCGTTCGCCGCAGCCTTCGACGCGGTCTGCGCAGAATTCGACCCTCAGCTCGAACGGCCGCTGCGGGAGGTCGTGTTCGCCGAGCGCGGCACTCCCGAGGCGACGCTGCTGGACCAGACCGGATTCACCCAGCCCGCGCTGTTCGCCGTCGAGGTGGCGCTGTTCCGGCTCCTGGAGTCGTGGGGCGTCACCGCCGACTACGTGATGGGCCACTCGGTGGGCGAGCTGGCGGCCGCGCACGTGGCGGGTGTGCTGTCCCTCGCCGACGCCTGCGCCCTGGTCGCCGCCCGCGGCCGGCTGATGCAGGCCCTGCCCGC
>NZ_LRTR01000635.1 GCF_001550375.1 Streptomyces europaeiscabiei
GCCCGCTCGGCCGACGCCGACTCCTCCGCGCTCGGCCGCAGCCTGGCCGGACTGTCCGGACCCGATCAGGAACGGCTGCTCTCGGACCTGGTGCGCCGCCACGCCGCCGTCGCCCTCGGCCACGGCTCGGCCGGCGCGGTCGACGGCGAACAGTCCTTCAAGGACCTCGGCTTCGACTCACTCACCTCAGTCGACCTGCGCAACCGCCTCAGCGCCGAGACCGGCCTGCGGCTGCCCGCGACGCTCGTCTTCGACCACCCCCGCCCCAGCGCCCTCGCCCGCCACCTGGCCCGGGAACTCGCGGGCACCACCGAGCAGTCGGCCCCCAGCACTCTCGCCGCGGCGGACGACGACCCGGTCGTCATCGTCGGCATGGCCTGCCAGTACCCCGGCGGTGTCAACTCGCCGGAGGACCTGTGGCGGTTCGTCTCCGAGGGCGGCGACGCCATCGGAGCCTTCCCCACCGACCGCGGCTGGGACCTGGACCGGCTGCCCGGCCTGCAAGCCGGATTCCTGCACGGCGCCACCCACTTCGACGCCGCCCTCTTCGGCATCGCACCCCGCGAGGCCCTCGCCATGGACCCCCAGCAGCGACTGCTCCTGGAGACCTCCTGGGAGGTCCTCGAACACGCCGGGATCGACCCGCTGTCCCTGCGCGGCAGCCGCACCGGCGTCTACGTCGGCGCGATGGGCTCCGGCTACGCCTCCGGACTCTCCGACATCCCCGAAGGCATGGAGGGCTACATCGGACTCGGCGTCTCCGGCAGCGTCATCTCCGGCCGGGTCGCCTACACCTTCGGTCTGGAGGGGCCGACCATGACGGTCGACACCGCCTGCTCCTCCGCCCTGGTCGCCCTGCACCTCGCCGCCCACGCCCTGCGCCAGGGCGAATGCACCATGGCCCTGGCCGGCGGGGTCACCGTCATGGCCACACCCGGCACCTACACCGAGTTCACCGCCCAGAACGGCCTGGCCGCCGACGGCCGCTGCAAGGCCTTCGCCGCCTCCGCCGACGGCACCAGCTTCTCCGAGGGCGTCGGCATGCTGCTGCTGGAACGCCTCTCCGACGCCCGCCGCAACGGTCACCGGGTACTGGCCGTGGTCCGCGGCTCCGCCACCAACCAGGACGGCGCCTCCAACGGCCTGACCGCCCCCAACGGCCCCTCCCAGGAACGGGTCATCCGCCAGGCGCTCGCCTCGGCCGGGCTCTCCCCGGCCGACGTCGACGCCGTCGAGGCACACGGCACCGGCACCACCCTCGGCGACCCCATCGAGGCCCAGGCCCTCTTCGCCACGTACGGCCGCGAACGGCCCGAGGGACAGCCCCTGCTGCTGGGCTCCGCCAAGTCCAACTTCGGGCACACCCAGGCCGCCGCGGGCGTCGCCGGCGTCATCAAGATGGTCATGGCCATGCGCCACGGCGAACTGCCGCCCACCCTGCACGTCGACGAACCCTCCCCGCACATCGACTGGTCCGGCGGAACCATCGACCTGCTCACCGAGGCCCGCCCCTGGCCCGCCCAGGAGGGCCGTCCGCACCGCGCCGGCGTGTCGTCCTTCGGCATCAGCGGCAGCAACGCCCACGTCGTCCTGGAGGAACCGCCCGCCCCCGAGCCCGCCCCCGACCGGCCGGCACCGGCCTTGCTGCCGCGCGTCCACCCCGTCTCGGGACACACCCCCGAGGCGCTGCGCGCCCAGGCCGCCCGGCTGCGCACCCACCTGCTGAACCACGACGACGACCCCCGCGACATCGCCCACACCCTCACCGCCGCCCGCCACCCGCACCCACACCGCGCCGTCGTCGTCGCCAGCGACCGCGAGGAACTCCTCACCGGTCTTGCCGCCGTCGCCTCCGGCGAGGGCGCCGCGCACGTGGTCACCGGCACCGCCGACGGCGGCCGTCTCGCCGTCCTGTTCAGCGGTCAGGGCGCCCAGCACCCCGGCATGGGCCGCGACCTGTACGCCGCCCATCCCGTGTTCGCCGAGACGTTCGACACCGTCTGCGCCGAACTCGACCGTCACCTCGACGGACCACCGCTGCGCGACGTGGTCCTCGCCGCAGAGGGCAGCGACGCGGCCGCGCTCCTGGACCGCACCGCCCACACCCAGGCCGCCCTGTTCGCGTTCGGCACCGCCGCCCACGCCCTGGCGGCGTCCTGGGGCATCCGCGCCGACGTGTTCGCCGGACACTCCATCGGAGAGCTGACCGCCGCGCACGCCGCCGGGGTCTTCGACCTCGCCGACGCCTGCGCCCTCGTCGCCGGCCGCGGCCGGCTCATGCAGAACCTGCCCGAGGGCGGCGCCATGGCGGCCCTGGAAGCCACCGAGGCAGAGGTCCTGCCCCTGTTGGAGGGCCGCGCCGACCGCGTCGCGATCGCCGCGGTCAACGGACCGGTCTCGGTGGTCGTCTCCGGCGAGGAGAAGGACGTGGAGGAGATCGCCGCCGAGTTCACCGCGCGCGGACGCAGAACCCGACGCCTGCGGGTCAGCCACGCCTTCCACTCGCCCCTGATGGACGCCATGCTCGACGACTTCCGCGCCGTCGCCGCCCGGGTCCGCTACAGCGTCCCCGCCGGCGTCGTCGTCATGTCCGACCTGACCGGCGCCCCCGCCACCGGCGACGACCTGATCACCCCCGACTACTGGGTCCGCCACGTCCGCCAGGCCGTCCGCTTCGCCGACGCGGTCCGCGCGCTGGAGACCGACGGCGTCACCCACTGCCTCGAACTGGGTCCCGACGCCACCCTCACCACCCTCGTCCAGGACGGCCTCACCGACCCGGCGGCGATGACCGCCGTACCCCTGCTGCGCCGCGGCGTGCCCGAGAACCGCGCCGCGCTGCTCGCGGCCGCCACCCTGCACGCCCACGGACACGGGAAGGCGCCCGCCGCCCAGGACGACGCCGAAGCCCGGCCCGTGGCCCTGCCGACGTACGCCTTCCAGCGCGAACGCTTCTGGCTGGAGCCGTCCGCGCCGCCCGCCGCGCGCACCCACGACAGCGCGTTCTGGGAACTCGTCGAGGCCGCCGACCCCATGGCCCTCGCCGCGCGGCTCCACGTCGACACCGACGCCCCGCTCAGCGCCGTCCTGCCCGCCCTCGCCGCCTGGCGCGACGAGGACCGCAAGGACGCGGAGATCGGGCGCTGGGAGCACCGCGCGGTGTGGCGGCCCGCCGCCGACGGCAGCGCCGCCACCCTCACCGGTACCTGGGTCCTCACCGTCCCCGACCGCATCAACGGCGGCCCCTGGGCGACCTCCGTCGCCGAGGCGCTCACCGCGCACGGCGCCCACGTCCACGTCCTGCCCGTCGACTGCGCCACCGCCGACCGCGCCCTCCTGGCCTCCGCCCTCACCGCACTGCGGCAGGACGACGGGCCGGCCTGGACGGGCGTGCTGTCCCTGCTCGCGGCCGACACCGCACCGCTGCCCGGCCACGGGGCGGTCCCGGCCGGCCTCGCCGCCACCACCGCCCTCGTCCAGGCCCT
>NZ_LRTR01000636.1 GCF_001550375.1 Streptomyces europaeiscabiei
CCTGCATCACGCGCCAGATGTCGAGGAGACCGGAACGGATCTCGTCCTCGCTGCGCCAGGCCCGCTCGTTCTCCAGCATCAACCCCGAGATGGACAGACCGGTTTCATGGGTGAGACGGAGCAGGTCGTCGCCGCTGTGGAAGGGGTGTTTCAGCACGGTCTCGTCGAGTTTGACGCGGTCCGCGCCGACCGCGTCCTCGTCGACGACGAAGCCGCCGCCGACGGAGTAGTACGTCTTCGACAGCAGCTCCGTGCCCGCCGCGTCGTAGGCCCGGATCGTCATGCCGTTGGCGTGGTACGGCAGCGTCTTGCGGCGGTGCAGGACCAGGTCCTTGTCGAAGTCGAAGGCGATCGCTCGGGCGTCGCCGATCTCGACGCCCAACAGCCGCAGCGTTCCGGTCGACCTGATGTGGTCGACGTCGTGCTCGGCCTGGTTGATGTCGACCGTGTGAGGCTCGTTGCCCTCCAGGCCCAGGAGTACGGCCTTGGGGGTGCCGTGGCCATGGCCGGTGGCGCCCAGCGAGCCGTACAACTCGGCGTGGACCGTGGCGGTCCGGGTGAGCGCGCCGTCCTCCTTCAGGCGGACGGCGAACATGCGGGCGGCGCGCATCGGGCCGACCGTGTGGGAGCTGGACGGGCCGATGCCGATCGAGAACAGGTCGAAGAC
>NZ_LRTR01000637.1 GCF_001550375.1 Streptomyces europaeiscabiei
CCTCGATCTTTCGTGACGGTCGGCCGACGGAGTCGGCGGACCGTTTCGCTTTCGGTGGCTGAGGATGGGCACGCCGACAGCCCGAGTGTCGTGTCGGGTGGGCGCCGGGTTCCACTTTCCCGGTGTGGTGGTGCGGATCGTTGGGGTGGTCGGTGTGGCTGGTCAGCCGGGGCTCGGCAAGGCATTGAGCCGGTCGATTGCCCGGGTGATCTCGTCGGTCCAGGGCCATCGCGCAGTGAAGCGGAGCCAGCGGCGGCGGCCGGTGCTCACGAGCTGGGCGGCGGCGCAGAACAGCCTCAGACGGAGCTTCTTGGGTTCCCAGCGGCGGGCCTCGCCGGTCAGCGCGAGCATCGGCATCCAGGCGAGGAGGTCGAGTGCGAGGGAGACGATCTCCAGCCAGATCCAGTTCTGTGCGGTGTCGTGCAGGGGCAGATTGCGCAGTCCGGTGTCGCGGGCGCCTCGGATGCGGTCCTCACAGCGGGCCCGGCGGCGGTGACGCAGTTCGAGGTCGGCGAGCTGGCCGCCTCTTGTGTTGGTCGCGAAGCAGGTCAGCCGTAGCCCGTCAAGGTCGGTGAAACGCAACTGGGCGCCGGGGTGCGGCCGTTCCTTGCGGACGACCAGCCGCATCCCCTTCGGCCACGTACTCAGGTCGGGCATGTCCGTGATCTCCGCGACCCAGGCGCCGGGCCGCTCGGTGCCGCCCGCGTCATAGGCCGGCGTCCACGCCTTCTTCGGAATCTTCAGCACAGCCTGGTGGATGGCGTCGGTGATGGTCATTCCGACGGAATACGACAGCCACCGGCCGGGCCTGGAGAGCCAGTCGAGGAAGGCGTGGGTGCCGCCGGCGGAGTCGGTGCGGATCAACGTCTGCCGGCCCCGCCGCAGGTGTCGGGGCAGTTGAGCCAGGGCGAGCCGGGTGGTTTCGATGTGATCGGTGGCGGTGTTGGAGCCGGCGTTGCCGGGCCTCAGCAGCGCGGCCACCGGCTCGCCGGAACCAGCCTGGCCGTGGTCGACGAACGCCACCAGCGGGTGATGGCCGAAGGTCTTCTTCCAGGTCGCGGTGGCATCTTGCTTCTCGGAGTGCGCCAGGACCAGCACACCGTCGATGTCCACGATCACAGTGCCGTCGACGGCCGGACCGTCCGCACCGGCCAACTCCCAGACCCGCGACCGTACTTCTGCCCGCGCCGACCGGATCGCGGTGAGGGCCTTCGGGCCGGCTGCGGCCAGAGCGTCGACGAGACGGGAGACCGTCGGATCGGAGGCCACGGGGCCGAACACGTCAGGCTCGGCCCGCAGTATGCCGATGTCGGCCAGGCAGTCTCCGCCGAGTGCGACGGCCAGGGCCACATCCAGCAGGATCTTGCCCGGATCGTGCACCGTTCGCGGCTTGCGCCACGGCGCCATTGCCGCCGATACCGCGGTGTCCAGGCCGGACGTGCGGACCGTCTCGACCAGCAGCACCGCCCCGGCCTGAGAGACCGTCCCGCGGCCACCGCCCTCGACGCGGACACGCGGGTACAACCCGATACGCTTACTCACCTGGAAAGTGCCTCCGACGGGCGCGGGAACGAGGGCCTAGACAATCCTCATTCTGGCTGGTCAGGGGCATTTTCCGCTCTTCTGACCAGCCGTCGGACAACGTGCTCAGGAGACTCCGCGAAGTTGGCTACGCGGATTCCATCACGCGATGGTGATGAGGCAAACGACCCTGACCGCACCCCGGGTCCCGTTCTTTACCGTGCGGGCGACCTCATCACTGCGAGCATAGACGGACACGCGACGGCGATCGGGGAGTGCTCGGGGCAAGATCGTACGCCCGCTTCACCTGAGGGGTGCTTCTCTCCTCGCACCCAACCGGACCCTCGACAAGTTCCGATGCCGCTGGTCAGGAGTACTTCTCCCAGCTGTGATCAAGTCGCGGACCGCCCAGTTCGTGAAAGCCCGAGG
>NZ_LRTR01000638.1 GCF_001550375.1 Streptomyces europaeiscabiei
GAGGCCGCCGCGTACGCGGCCCGGGTGGGGGCCGCCGCCGTCACGAAGGCCGGGGCGCAGGTGTCGTTCCCGACCGCCGAGGAGGTCGCTGCGCTGTGAAGCGGGCCGGGATACTCAACCGTCATCTGGCGGGCGCCCTCGCGGAGTTGGGGCATGGGCACGGGGTGCTGGTGTGCGACGCGGGGATGCCGGTGCCGGAGGGGCCGCGGCTGGTCGACCTGGCGTTCCGGGCCGGGGTGCCGTCCTTCGCGGAGGTGCTGGACGGGCTGCTCGACGAGCTCGTGGTCGAGGGCGCGACCGCCGCGCGCGAGGTCCGGGGCGCGAACCCGGAGGCGACCGCACTGCTGGAGGACCGCTTCCCCGACCTGGAACTGGTCTCCCACGAAAAGCTGAAGGAACTGTCGGCGGGCGCGCGGCTGATCGTACGGACCGGGGAGGCACGGCCGTACGCGAACGTGCTGCTGCGGTGCGGGGTGTTCTTCTAGCGGAGGGTGTACTGGCGGAGGGAGTCCCGGCGGAGGGTGTTCTTCCGGTCGGCCTTCGCCGTCCTGAGGCGCCCGGAACGTTTCGAGGGGCCCGGTCCACTGGACCGGGCCCCTCGGCTTTCCCCTCCCGTATCAGAACCCCCGCGATCCCCCCAGATCCCCCTCCGAGAAGCCCTGATGCCACGTACGACCCGCGGAGTGCGGGGAGGGTTGCACGGTGTCTTGAGAATTTTTTGGTATGCCAATACCGGGCTGGGGTTGACCATCGGCGGTCGGTCGGGGCGTCGACTTCGGCCGGTGCGTTGTCAGTGCCTACTGGCAGGGTTCGTACCTGGGCACGATCGGCCGAGCGGTCGGGAGGGGATGCGGAACGGGTGACTGCCGGGAGTGTGACGCGACACAAGGACGTTCGAATTGTGTCCCGATGATGTCACCGCACAGGCAAGTGCGTTGCGGGTGCAACGCGTTGTGGGAGAGCATGTTCGGGACGTAGGTGAACCGGACACACGGGGGTGGACACGACATGAAGTTCGACATGGGGTCGACGACCCTGGCGGAACTCGGGAAGAGCACGGTCGGTTCCAGCGACGACCTCGGGACGCTGATCCAGCTGCTGATCAGCGCGGCGGAACCGCTGGAGGGCAAGTTCAACGGCGCCGGCAAGCTGGCGTTCGACTCGTTCAAGAACCGCGCGGACGAGATCACCGCCGATCTGAACGGCTCGCTCGCCGCGATCCTGGGCGGTCAGTCGGGCATGGACAACGCGTTCGGCACAGGTGACGTGGAGTCCCAGGACAACGCCAACCAGAACATGGGCCTGGCCAACTTCGACGCGGCCCGCTTCGGCGCCCGATAAGCCATCGAGAGCATCAGCAGGGGGACATCCACATGGCTCAGAACCAGGACCGCCGTTCGTACGACACCGGGGCCTCGGGTGAGGTCCAGACCGCGCTCGGCACGATCGTGGGGCAGTTGGAGCGGGTGCTCGGCGACCGTGACGCCGCCGTCAAGGCCGCGATGACCGAGTTCCAGGCCGACGGTGTCTCGGACGACTACCACGGCAAGGAAGAGCGCTGGAAGAAGGCCGCGGCCGAGGTCCGCGAGATCATCCGTCTGGTGCGCACCACGCTCGAACAGAACGACGGCACCGCCCAGTCCACGCTGGCCAAGGCCCGCGCGGCGGTCGACCAGATCGGCTGACGGAGCGGATCGAGCGACAGCGTGCCGATCGGCGGACAGAGCGGATCGGCCGGCGGAGCGGATCGGTTGACAGAGCGGATCGGTTGACAGAGCGGCTGACAGATCGGCTGACAGAGAAGTGATCGGGGTCCCGTAGCCGTGGCAGCGCAGGATTACGACAGCCAGTTGCTGGAGTCGGTGTCGGTGCGGCGTCGACGGCTGCGGGACGCCCTGCTGTTCGGAGCGCAGCGACAGCGGCGCTCGGTGGACGAACGGATCGGGAAGATCTTCGCCGGGATCGTCATCGCGGCGGTGTTGTGCGCGGGATGTGTGGGGTGGTCCTTCGTGTCGAACCGCATCATCGGAAAGAGTCCGTACGGGGGTTCGGTGCAGCCGTCGGTCACACCGTCCCCCTCTGTTTCCACAGCGGTTTCCACAGCCCCGACCAGCACTTCTACCCGGTGATAGGTTCGATCGCGTGATGGCTACGGGGACGTTGGGGCAGGCCACCGGCGGGGCGCGCACGGCGCTCAGCCGGGTCACGCTGGTGGGCGAGCGTCGGCGGGTGGATCTCGTGCTGCCGTCGCGGGAACCGGTCGGACTGCTGCTGCCGGAGATCATGCGGCTGCTCGACGACCGGGTAGGCGGGCGGCCCGAGTTGCGGCATCTCGTCACCGCGGACGGTTCCGCGCTGTCGCACGACAGCACACTGGAGTCGGCCGGGGTTCCGGACGGCGCCGTACTGCGGCTCGTCCGGGCCGAGGACGCGCCGTCGGCGCCCGTCGTGCACGACGTCACGGACGAGGCGGCCGAGGATCTCGACGCCCGCGGCTGGCGCTGGCGGCCGGC
>NZ_LRTR01000639.1 GCF_001550375.1 Streptomyces europaeiscabiei
CACGCAGGTCACCGACCGCTACGGCACCGCGCAGACGATGGCCTGGGACCGGATCCACCCGCGGCTTACTACCCGGTCGGCCTGGATCGGACATGACGGTGAACTCCCCATCCTTGAGGGGACGTTGATCCGCCTCCAGGTCGATCACCTACCCGGCGGAGGGGACCCGCTGCCGGTCTGGCTGTGGTCCTCCAAGACCGGGATGACCGGCGCGGACGTCGATCTGCGCTGGCAGTCGTTCCTGCGCCGCTTCGATCTTGAACACACCTTCCGCATGATCAAGCAGCCGCTCGGCTGGACCCGGCCGAAAGTCCGTACTCCTGAGGCGGCGGACCGCTGGACGTGGCTGGTCATCACCGCCCACACCCAACTCCGGCTCACCCGCCCGCTCGCCGAGGACCTCCGCCGCCCCTGGGAGAAGCCCGCGGAGCCCGGCCGGCTCACCCCGGTCCGGGTCCGCCGAGGGTTCAGAAACCTCCGCCCCGCCCTGAGCTGCCCCGCCCGTGCGCCGAAACACACCCGGCCAGGCCCCGGCAGACCGCTCGGCTCCAAGAACCGGCGGCTCGCCACCCGCTACGACGTGGGCAAAACCGTGAAACGACCCGAGACGATCACCGAACGCGACCAGGCCAGACCATAAAGAACAAGGTCAGTGCCTGTTCCTGATCCGGGCATGCCAGGCGGCGGGAAGATGGCCGACGGGCGACTACCGGCTCTGACACATGAGACCTGGCCACGTCGTTCCGGACATCCCTGCCTGCCGCACCTCTGTGCGGTCCGGTTGTCAGTACGCGCTGATACAACTCGTGCGTACCGACCCAACCAGCAGAGGAGACCCATGGGCGACTGGGGAACCGGCAACTTCGACAGCGACACGGCCGCAGACCACCTGTCGATCCTCACGGACCGGCTCATCACCGAGGTAGCGGACGCGATGGCCGGCGACCCGGTCGAGATCGAGCCCGACGAGTACTGGGGAATCGCGGTGCCGGCCAACCTGGAGCTGCTGAGCCTTCTGGCGCGGCAGGGGTACGTGGGGGCGTCGCTGCCCGAGGCCGAGGTGGTCGCGGGGTGGAAGAAGACGTTCATGGCGGTATGGGAGGGCCACATCGACGCCTTGACGCCTTCATCGGGTTACAAGGACGAGCGACGCGCAGTCCTGATCCGTACTTTCGACGAGCTGGCCGAGCTCACGAGGAAGGAGGACTCGGACTGAGAGGCCTGCCCCCCGAAACGGATGCTCATACGGCGTGCAGGACGAGCGGCACCTCCGCTCTATCAGCCGGTACGGCGGCCTGGAGGACCCCGGTCCGCTCGCCAGGACGAGATGCGCATCCGGACCGCCGCTTACTGACCCCAGGCTCTTCGACCTCGCGGTGGGTGGCTGCGAATGGCTTCTCGTTCTCCTGGGGCCAACCGACACGTTCGAAGCCACGGTGGGGGACTGCCGACGGCCAACTTCGTTTCGTACGGTGGCAGCATGCGCAGGGACGGCGTTCCTCGGCTGAGGCTGGTTGTGGTCACGGACGACCGCGATGATGGGCCTCGGTTGTGCCGTGGGTGCGGTGGTCCGCTGATGCCGTCGGCAAGGGCGACAGCGGTCTTCTGCTCGTCCGTCTGCCGATCGCGGCATTGGCGGCGGATGCGGCGAGCGAGGGCGAGAACCGAGGCGGTGAAGGTCGGTGTGACGTCCAGTTGCCCGGAGTGCGGGACGTCGTGGACGGTCGGGGTCGACCATCCTGCCTCGGCAATGTACTGCTCTACCGTCTGCCGCAAACGGGCCTGGCACAGACGGCGCGCGGCGGACACCGGGTTGTGAGACCGCGCATTCGGTGGCTGTCATCGTGCTTCACTGCGGGGCCGTGCGCCCCTGGCAGGTGCCTGGAGTCGGCTGGATGGTGCGGAGTGACGGCCTGCCGGGGCAAGTTGACGGCATGGCCAAGGTGCCGCACCCGGGTCCGTCGGGGGTGATGTCCGGATGCCCGCGATGATCGGGAGTGTGACCCGGGATCGCTACGACGAGCTGGTCAAGCTGGGCCGGGACTGGGTCACGACGATGAGCAGTGCCCAGTGGCGGCTCGGGGATGCGGCTGTGGAAATCGAGCCGATGCGTTCGTATGGGGGTGCGAATCCGTCAGGGAAGGACGACCTGTTCACGGTCAGCGAGGCCCTCCGCATGTTCGCCGAAGACGTCGGCCTGGCCTACACGACGGTCCGCAGTTACCGGTGGGTGTCCTCGCGCTGGGCGAAGGAGCGCCGGCGGGCGGACGTCTCGCACACGATCCACAAGATCCTGGCCAGCATCCCCGATGACCAGGAGCGTTTCGAGGCGGTCACCACCCCCCCCGCCCAGCCCGCGCGGCGGACAGGCCCGGTGGACGCATGACAGCGCGAAGCGGGTCGTGGGCTGGAAGGTCGACTCCCCGGAGAGCGTCCAGGAGAAGGTCGAGGCGATCCACGACCTGGCCACCGACGACGCGGTCGCGGCGGTGGTGACCACCGACTTCCTGCGCCGTCCGGCGGTCGCCGACAGGGCGATGGCCGACGACACCGCCCGGCACGCGGTCAACGAAGCCCAGTTCGACCGGTTCCGCCAGCAGGCCCAGTTCGTGCACCAGGAGGCAGCCCCGCAACTGCAGCGCATGGAGCACAGCGCCCAGTTCATGGACCTGGTCGCGGCCTGCGCGCAGTTCGCCGCCACAGCCGGCAGGATCGTTCCCAGCCTGCGCGGCGAGCACTACGACGACGCCGAACGCGACACCATCGGTCGGGGCCTTGCCCGGGTACGTGCCGCGGCCGACTGGATCGAGAACGCCGTCACCCGAGGCGAGTTCGACCTGGACGAGCAGCTGATGAGGCTGCTGAAAGGCTCGGGTGAGTAGGCGATGGGGCGGGGAGTCCCCGCTCACGTCCACGCCGAAGCGATCCTCAGCGCCCTGCAGGAGGCCCGCCCCGCCGGACTGACCATCACCCAGCTCATGGCCGCCACCGAACGCACCCGCGCGCAGATCCACACCGGGCTCGCGCACCTGCGCCAGGTCGCCGCCGCCCGCGGTCTGCCACCCGTGACCTGGGACAGGAAGTGGGGATACCGGCTGCTGGACGATGCGCCGGAGGTGTGGATCGGCTACGAGCGTGCCTTCTTCCACGCCGTGCACCACCGCGTCGCCAACTTCATCGCCGGGACCCTCCTCCCGCACCAGACCAAGACCCCCGACGACCCCTATATCCGCACCGTCATGGCCCAGATGGGCGCGATCGAGTCCACCCTTCAACTGCTGGCCAACCTGGGCATGTGCAAGGCCGGCGGAGCCTTGCGGGCTGCCCCGATACCGGAGCGCATGGGTTCTGCCCTCTGGACCAGGAACCCTCCGCGGATATCAGGCCGCCCTCCGGCTCGATCAAGTCCCCGGCCGCGACCAACGGCCGATGTCGCCAGTCGACGCGTCCCGAATTATGGGCGCCGAATTCGCGCTGCCGCGGTTCAAGGGCTTCGAGGTCGGCCACGGAAACGATTCTCTCCCGTCGCCGCCCTTCTCCGATCCGTCGCGTGGCGGGTATGGACATGACAGGTCTCTGCCCTCTTGAATGCCAGGGCAAGATCAGCACCGCCCCCAGTGCCGCTCCGGGTGCGCCCTCGTGTGCCCCCCGGCGCCCACCCCCCACGGCCCTTTCTCCAGGAGACAAAAGACACCGATGAGTCGGATACGGCAGCACGTCCAAGGTTCCCGTCTCGCCACCGCCGGCATCGCCGCCACCGCCACACTGCTGGCCGGCTTATTCGCCCCGGCCGCCGACGCGGCCGACAGGCCGACCCGTACCACCGCCCTTGACAACGCCGCGGCGGTCCTCGCCGACCGGGCCGCTGCCCTGGGTCTCACCTCCGCGCAGGACACCTCCGTGAGTGACGTGGTGGTGGACAAGGACGGCGCCCAGCACGTTCGCTATGACCGTACGTACCACCAACTCCTCGTGCTCGGTGGCGACTTCGTCGTCCACATGGCCCCCGACGGCACATACCGCGACGCTGACCGGGCGGTGAGGGCGGCGATCTCGCTGCCGAGCACCACCCCGAAGGTCTCAGCCCCCAAGGCGACCGACATCGCCGTGAACGCTCTGCGCGCGGCCCATTCGGGCGACGCACTGAAGCAGGTGAAGGCCAAGCCCCAACTTGTCGTCGACGCCCTGCACGGTGCCCCAAGACTGGCCTGGCGCACGAACACCACCGGGCTGGATGCGCTCGGCAACCCGGTCGCCCGCACAGTCCTGACCGATGCCCGCACCGGTGCCCAGATCGACTCCTGGGACACCATGGAGACGGCCACCGGCGACGGCAAGTCCCTCTACGGCGGCACGCTCGCGCTGGAGACAACCCTCTCGGGATCGGCTTACCAGCTCAAGGACCCCACGCGCGGCGGCACTTACACCGCTGACGCAGGCAACAAGACAGACGTGTGCAGCGGTGCCTGCAGCAGCGGTGCCCCCGTGACCCTCTTCACGGACGACGACAACCACTGGGGCACGGGTACGACCGCCGACCGTTCGACAGTCGCCGTCGACGCCCAGTACGGCAGCGACATGACCTGGGACTACTACAAGAACGTCCACGGCCGCAACGGCATCGGCAACGACGGCAAGGGCTCCTACAACCGCGTCCACTACGGCAACAACCTCTCCAACGCCTTCTGGGACGACAGTTGCTTCTGCATGTCCTATGGCGACGGTGACGGTACCTACTTCGGGCCGATGGTCGGGCTGGACGTGGCCGCCCACGAGATGTCCCACGGCGTGACCTCGAGAACCGCCAGACTGGTCTACTCGGGCGAGTCCGGCGGCCTGAACGAGGCGACGTCCGACATCCTGGGAACTCTGGTCGAGTTCTACGCGGGGAACCCGCAGGACACCGGCGACTACCTGATCGGCGAGAAGGTCGTCCGCTCCGGCTTCCCGCAGGACGCCCTGCGTCACATGGATAAGCCGAGCAAGGACGGCCGCTCCGCGGACTACTGGAGCAGTTCGGTCGCCAAGCTCAGCGTCCATTACTCGTCCGGCGTCGCCAACCACTTCGCCTACCTCCTCGCGGAGGGCAGCGGCGCCAAGACGATCAACGGGGTCACCTACAACTCCCCTACGTACAACGACTTGACCGTCACGGGCATCGGCCGCGCCAAGCTCGGCGCGATCTGGTATCGCGCCCTGACCGTCTACATGACGTCCTCGACGAACTACGCCGCAGCGAGGACCGCCACCCTGAACGCGGCCCGCGACCTCTACGGCGCGGGCAGCACGGAACACGCCACGGTGGCGGCGGCCTGGAGCGCGGTCAACGTGAACTGAGCGTCACCCTGCGCCCGACGCGTCACGCGGCCGCTCCGGTCCCGAGTCCGGGACCG
>NZ_LRTR01000064.1 GCF_001550375.1 Streptomyces europaeiscabiei
GCGGGCACGGACTGGGGTGGACTGCTGGGCCCGGGCAGCCGTCCTTCGGCGGCCCGCTCCGCCGTCTCCGTGCCCGGCCGGTCCCCCGCTCCCCCGCCCGCGCACCTGGCCACTCCCCCGTCCGGGCAGGGCGGGGGGATGGCAGGACACGCGCACTCTCCTGCACGGATGCAGTACGTTCGGGGCATGTCCCAGCCCGCCAAGTCCTCACGTACACCGGCTGCGCCCGACGCTCCGGAGAGCGCCGCGGGCAGCCGCGCCGCCGCCCAACGCCTCAAGATGCGCCGGGAACTGGCGGCCGCGGCCATGGAGCTGTTCTCGACCAAGGGGTACGAGGCGACCACCGTCGACGAGATCGCGGCGGCGGCCGGGGTCGCCCGCCGCACCTTCTTCCGTCACTTCCGCTCCAAGGAAGAGGCGATCTTCCCGGACCACGACGACACCCTGATCCGCGCGGAGGCGGTGCTCAACGCCGCTCCCCAGCACGAGCACCCGCTCGACACGGTGTGCCGCGGCATCAAGGAAGTCATGAGGATGTACGCGGCCCGGCCGGAGATCTCGGTCGCCCGCTACAAGCTGACCCGTGAGGTCCCCACCCTGCGGGAGGCGGAGATCGCCTCCGTGGCCCGCTACGAGCGCCTGTTCACCCGCTATCTGCTGGGCCACTTCGACGAGCACGCCCACCACGACGACGGCAACGACGACCCGCTGCTCGCCGAGGTGGCCGCCTCGGCGGTCGTCACCGCGCACAACCACGTGCTGCGGCGGTGGCTCAGGTCCGGCGGGCAGGGTGACGTCGAGACGCAGCTCGACCACGCCTTCGCCATCGTGCGCAGGACGTTCGGCACGGGCATCGGCGCGGGCCGCACCATGGCACCCGAGCCGGTCGCCGCGACGGCGTCCACCCACGGCGAGGTCCTGGTGACGGTCGCCCGCACGGACGCGCCCCTCGACGAGGTCATGCGAACCATCGAAGAGGCGCTCCGGGACCGCTGAGACCCGACCCGAACCACTTTTTACTCATCGGTAACTGTGACGACGGCCACCCCACCGGGTGGCCGTTTTGGCATGTCAGAGGCCCTTTTCGACCCCCACCTGATCGATCATCGCTCAGGTGTTACGTAAAGATTTCACCTGAGCGAACTTTCTGGCACTCGGTGCCTTGCGGGGTGACACGGCGTGCCATACGTTGAAGGAGTCCGGGCGGCCGGCGTGCAGAGAACTCTCGTACGTCGGCTGTCCCCGCAGACCACGGTCTGCGTGCCCGGACGCCTGCGTCACAGGCACCCTTCCGCGCCACAAAGCGCCGCCGCAGCACCACCTCCGCCGAACCGACGGCACCACAACCCAGCTCAACACCCGACGTAACCCTCAGCAGCGTCCCTCCCTCAGGACGCACGTCGCCGGAGGCACCACCGTGAAGGAAATCCTGGACGCGATCCAGTCGCCCGACTCCACGTCGGCCGACTTCGCCGCACTGCCGCTCCCCGAGTCGTACCGTGCGATCACCGTGCACAAGGACGAGACGGAGATGTTCGCGGGACTCACCACCCGCGACAAGGACCCCCGCAAGTCGATCCACCTCGACGAGGTCCCGCTCCCGGAGCTCGGCCCGGGCGAGGCCCTGGTGGCCGTCATGGCCTCCTCGGTCAACTACAACTCCGTGTGGACCTCGATCTTCGAGCCGCTGTCCACCTTCGGCTTCCTGGAGCGCTACGGAAAGCTCTCCGAGCTGACCAAGCGCCACGACCTGCCGTACCACATCATCGGCTCCGACCTCGCGGGCGTCGTCCTGCGCACCGGCCCCGGCGTCAACGCCTGGCGGCCCGGCGACGAGGTCGTCGCGCACTGCCTGAGCGTGGAGCTGGAGTCCTCCGACGGCCACAACGACACGATGCTCGACCCCGAGCAGCGGATCTGGGGCTTCGAGACCAACTTCGGCGGTCTCGCCGAGATCGCGCTCGTCAAGTCCAACCAGCTGATGCCGAAGCCCGACCACCTCAGCTGGGAGGAGGCCGCCGCTCCGGGCCTGGTGAACTCCACCGCGTACCGGCAGCTGGTCTCCCGCAACGGCGCCGGCATGAAGCAGGGCGACAACGTGCTGATCTGGGGCGCCAGCGGCGGCCTCGGCAGTTACGCCACCCAGTTCGCGCTGGCCGGCGGCGCCAACCCGATCTGTGTCGTCTCCAGCGAGCAGAAGGCCGACATCTGCCGGTCCATGGGCGCCGAGGCGATCATCGACCGCACCGCCGAGGACTACAAGTTCTGGAAGGACGAGCACCACCAGGACCCGCGCGAGTGGAAGCGCTTCGGCAAGCGCATCCGTGAACTCACCGGCGGCGAGGACGTCGACATCGTCTTCGAGCACCCGGGCCGCGAGACCTTCGGCGCGTCGGTGTACGTCACCCGCAAGGGCGGCACGATCGTCACCTGCGCCTCGACGTCGGGCTTCAACCACGAGTACGACAACCGCTACCTGTGGATGTCGCTGAAGCGGATCATCGGCTCGCACTTCGCGAACTACCGCGAGGCCTGGGAGGCCAACCGCCTCATCGCCAAGGGCAAGATCCACCCGACGCTGTCGAAGGTCTACTCCCTGGAGGAGACCGGGCAGGCCGCGTACGACGTGCACCGCAACCTCCACCAGGGCAAGGTCGGCGTCCTCGCGCTGGCCCCCGAGGAGGGCCTCGGCGTGCGCGACCACGAGAAGCGCGCCCAGCACGTCGACGCCATCAACCGCTTCCGGAACATCTGAGGTCCCCACATGAGTGAGCGTCAGCCCGCCGATGGCGGCAAGCGGGAGAAGGACCGGCCGTGGCTCATGCGCACCTACGCCGGTCACTCCACGGCGGAGGCGTCCAACGAGCTGTACCGGCGCAACCTCGCCAAGGGGCAGACGGGTCTGTCGGTCGCGTTCGACCTGCCGACCCAGACCGGCTACGACTCCGACCACATCCTCGCCCGCGGCGAGGTCGGCCGGGTCGGCGTCCCGGTGGCCCATCTCGGTGACATGCGCAGGCTGTTCCAGGACATCCCCCTGGAGCAGATGAACACCTCGATGACCATCAACGCCACCGCCATGTGGCTGCTGGCGCTCTACCAGGTCGTGGCGGAGGAGCAGGGCGCGGACATCACCCAGCTCCAGGGCACGACCCAGAACGACATCGTCAAGGAGTACCTGTCGCGGGGTACCCATGTGTTCCCGCCGGGGCCCTCGCTCCGGCTGACGACGGACATGATCGCGTACACGGTCTCCCGTATGCCCAAGTGGAACCCGATCAACATCTGCAGCTACCACCTGCAGGAGGCGGGCGCCACGCCGGTGCAGGAGATCGCGTACGCGATGTCCACGGCGATCGCGGTGCTGGACGCCGTACGGGACTCGGGGCAGGTCCCGGCCGAGAAGTTCGGTGACGTCGTCGCCCGTATCTCCTTCTTCGTGAACGCGGGCGTCCGCTTCGTCGAGGAGATGTGCAAGATGCGGGCCTTCGGGCGGATCTGGGACCGGATCACCCGCGAGCGGTACGGCATCGAGAACGCCAAGCAGCGGCGTTTCCGGTACGGCGTCCAGGTCAACTCACTCGGTCTGACCGAGGCGCAGCCGGAGAACAACGTCCAGCGGATCGTCCTGGAGATGCTGGCCGTGACCCTCTCCAAGGACGCACGGGCCAGGGCGGTCCAGCTGCCGGCCTGGAACGAGGCCCTGGGCCTGCCCCGGCCGTGGGACCAGCAGTGGTCGCTGCGGATCCAGCAGGTGCTGGCGCACGAGAGCGATCTGCTGGAGTACGAGGACATCTTCGAGGGCTCGCACGTCATCGAGGCGAAGGTGACCCAGCTGGTCGAGGCGTCCTTCGCCGAGATCGAGCGGATCCAGGAGATGGGCGGCGCGATGGCCGCCGTCGAGTCCGGCTACCTCAAGTCGCAGCTGGTCTCCTCGCACGCCGAGCGCCGGGCCCGGATCGAGTCGGGACAGGAGAAGATCGTCGGGGTCAACGTCTTCGAGTCGACGGAGCCGAACCCGCTGACCGCCGACCTGGACGCGGCGATCCAGACCGTGGACCCGGCGGTCGAGGCGCGGGTGATCAAGTCGCTCCAGAACTGGCGTGACACGCGCTACCAGCCGCCCTTCAACCACCCGCGCCCGTGCAAGGCGCTGGATCGGCTGAAGGAGGCCGCGAAGGGCACCGGCAACCTCATGGAGGCCACCCTGGAGTGCGCCCGCGCCGGGGTCACGACCGGCGAGTGGTCCGGGGCCCTCCGTGAGGTGTTCGGGGAGTTCCGGGCGCCGACCGGTGTGTCGTCGGCGCCGGTGGCCGTCTCCGCCGAGGAGGGCTCGGCCATGTCGGAGGTCCGCCGCAAGGTGGAGCTGACGGCGAAGGACCTGAACGTCGGCAAGCTCCGCTTCCTGGTCGGCAAGCCGGGTCTGGACGGGCACTCCAACGGGGCCGAGCAGATCGCCGTGCGGGCCCGTGACGCGGGCTTCGAGGTGGTCTACCAGGGCATCCGGCTCACCCCGGAGCAGATCGTGGACGCGGCGATCGCCGAGGACGTGCACGCGGTCGGTCTGTCCATCCTCTCCGGCTCGCACGCCCAGCTGGTGCCGGACGTGCTGGACCGGCTGCGGGAGGCCGGTGCCACCGACATCCCGGTGATCGCCGGCGGGATCATCCCGAACGCGGACGCCGCACAGCTCAGGGCCGCCGGAGTGGCCGCCGTGTTCACCCCGAAGGACTTCGACATCACCGGGATCATCGGCCGTATCGTCGACGAGATCCGCAAGGCCAACAAGCTCGACCCCCTGGAGGTCCCCGCATGACCAGCCCTGTTCCTCAGGTGAACCGCCTTCGTCCGCGGCGCTCCTGCCTCGCGGTGCCGGGAAGCAACCCGCGCTTCCTGGAGAAGGCCCAGGGCCTCCCGGCGGACCAGGTCTTCCTCGACCTGGAGGACGCCTGCGCCCCGCTCGCCAAGCCCGAGGCTCGGCACACCATCGTCAAGTTCCTCAACGAGGGCGACTGGACCGGCAAGACGCGGGTCGTACGGGTCAACGACTGGACGACGGAGTGGACGTACCGCGATGTCGTGACCGTCGTCGAGGGTGCCGGTCAGAACCTCGACTGCATCATGCTGCCGAAGGTGCAGACCGCCCAGCAGGTCGTCGCCCTCGACCTCCTGCTGACGCAGATCGAGAAGACGATGGGCTTCGAGGTCGGCAAGATCGGCATCGAGGCGCAGATCGAGAACGCGCAGGGCCTGAACAACGTCAACGAGATCGCGACGGCGTCCCAGCGCGTCGAGACGATCATCTTCGGCCCTGCCGACTTCATGGCGTCGATCAACATGAAGTCGCTGGTCGTGGGCGAGCAGCCGCCCGGTTACCCGGCGGACGCCTACCACTACATCCTGATGAAGATCCTGATGGCCGCCCGCGCCAACGACCTCCAGGCGATCGACGGCCCCTACCTGCAGATCCGCAACGTCGACGGCTACCGCGAGGTGGCCCAGCGCGCCGCCGCGCTCGGCTTCGACGGCAAGTGGGTGCTGCACCCGGGCCAGGTCGAGGCGTCCAACGAGATCTTCTCGCCCTCTCAGGAGGACTTCGACCACGCCGAGCTGATCCTGGACGCGTACGACTACTGCACGTCCGAGGCCGGCGGCAAAAAGGGTTCGGCGATGCTCGGCGACGAGATGATCGACGAGGCCAGCCGCAAGATGGCCCTGGTCGTCTCCGGCAAGGGGCGGGCGGCGGGAATGACCCGTACGTCGAAGTTCGAGATCCCGGAAGGCTGAGCGCGATGCAGTTCGGACGCACCTACGAGGAGTTCGAGGTCGGGGCGGTGTACAAGCACTGGCCCGGCAAGACGGTCACCGAGTACGACGACCACCTCTTCTGTCTCCTCACCATGAACCACCACCCGCTCCACATGGACAGCAACTACGCCGAGAAGACGACCGACTTCGGCAAGAACGTCGTGGTCGGGAACTACATCTACTCGCTGCTGCTGGGCATGTCCGTGCCGGACGTCTCCGGCAAGGCGATCGCCAACCTGGAGATCGAGTCGCTGAAGCACGTGGCGCCGACCTTCCACGGCGACACGCTCTACGGCGAGACGACCGTGCTCGACAAGTGGCCGTCGAAGTCGAAGAACGACCGCGGCATCGTCCACGTCGAGACCAAGGGCTACAAGCAGGACGGCACGCTGGTGTGCGTGTTCCGCCGCAAGGTCATGGTGCCGACCGAGACGTACATCAAGGAGCGCGGCGGCGAGCAGCCCGGCCGCCCGGAGCCGAAGGCACAGGAGAAGTAGCCATGGCGCGACTCGCCCAGACCGCAGGTCTGACCGACATCCAGCAGGAGATCCTGTCCACCGTCCGCGACTTCGTGGACAAGGAGATCATCCCGGTCGCGACCGAGCTGGAGCACCGCGACGAGTACCCGCAGGCGATCGTCGACGGGCTGAAGGAACTGGGCCTGTTCGGCCTGATGATCCCCGAGGAGTACGGCGGTCTGGGCGAGTCCCTCCTCACGTACGCGCTGTGCGTGGAGGAGATCGCCCGGGGCTGGATGTCCGTGTCCGGGATCATCAACACGCACTTCATCGTGGCGTACATGCTGAAGCAGCACGGCACGCAGGAGCAGAAGGACCACTTCCTGCCGAGGATGGCGGCCGGTGACGTCCGGGGCGCCTTCTCGATGTCGGAGCCGGGTCTCGGTTCCGATGTGTCGGCGATCACCTCCAAGGCGGTCAAGGACGGCGACGACTACGTCCTGAACGGTCAGAAGATGTGGCTGACGAACGGTGGGACGTCAACACTCGTCGCCGTACTCGTCCGAAGTGACGAAGGCCACCCCGAGGGCACGGCCCCCCACAAGTCGATGACCACGTTCCTGATCGAGAAGGAACCCGGTTTCGGAGAGGTCCGCCCCGGCCTCACCATTCCCGGGAAGATCGACAAGATGGGCTACAAGGGCGTCGACACGACCGAGCTCATCATGGACGGACTGCGCATTCCGGCCAATCGTGTACTCGGCGGCACCACGGGCCGAGGGTTTTACCAAATGATGGACGGCGTCGAGGTCGGCCGGGTCAATGTGGCCGCACGTGGTTGCGGAGTCGCTCAGCGTGCGTTCGAACTCGGTGTCTCGTACGCCCAGCAGCGCCACACTTTCGGCAAACCGATCGCCCAGCACCAGGCGATCCAGTTCAAGCTGGCCGAGATGGCTACCAAGGTCGAGGCCGCCCATGCGATGATGGTGAACGCAGCTCGCAAAAAGGACTCGGGCGAACGAAACGACCTCGAAGCAGGGATGGCGAAGTACCTCGCCTCCGAATACTGCAAGGAAGTCGTCGAGGACGCTTTCCGGATCCACGGCGGTTACGGCTTCTCCAAGGAGTACGAGATCGAGCGCCTCTACCGTGAGGCGCCGATGCTGCTGATCGGTGAAGGTACCGCCGAAATCCAGAAAATGATCATCGGTCGTCGACTGCTCGAAGAGTATCGATTCCAGGGCTAGCCCAAGGCCGGCCCGGGGTCGGTTGTCTGGTTCGGGGTGTTTTCTACGAGAAGAAGATCACACCCCGTGAGTACTCTTCGGTCGTCGACTCCGCTTCCTGGCTTGCCCAGTTGCGGTCCGCGACCGGTACGATCCCCGGAAAGCCGCCGTCCCCAGTCACCGCGCGGCATCATCCGCTACGAAGGTCATCCATGCCCCACAGCCAAACCTCTGCACCACGCGGCCGGGTCCGCCTCGCGCGCGGAGCATCGCCGTGGCTTCTCCCGACCGTCGCCACCGCAGCACTCAGCCTCGCCCGTTCGCGCCGCTCCGGTGCCGCTCGGGCCGTGGCCGTACCCGCCACCGCGCTGGCGGCGGGCATGCTGTGGTTCTTCCGCGACCCCGAGCGTGAGATCGCCCAGGGCCGGGTCATCTCGCCCGCCGACGGAGTGGTGCAGAGCATCATGCCGTGGAAGGACGGACGTACCCGCGTCGCGATCTTCATGAGCCCGCTCAACGTCCACGTCAACCGCGCCCCGCTGTCCGGCACGGTGACGTCGGTCGAGCACATCCCGGGCGGGTTCGTGCCGGCGTTCAACAAGGAGAGCGAGAACAACGAGCGCGTCGTCTGGCACTTCGACACCGAACTCGGTGACATCGAGATGATCCAGATCGCCGGCGCCGTGGCTCGCCGCATCGTTCCGTACATCCCCGAGGGCACCAAGGTCGAGCAGGGTGACCGGATCGGGCTGATCCGCTTCGGCTCGCGCGTCGACATCTACCTGCCCGAGGGTGTGGAGATCGACGTCGAGGTGGGTCAGAAGACCGTGGCTGGGGTGACTCGCATTGACCGTGACTGATCCGGAGACCCAGCCGGGCTGGGTGCCCGAGGCCGACGAGGTCGACGAAGAGGAGGAGATGCCTCTTTCTCTCCGCCTGTCGATAGCGGACACCCTCACTCTCGGCAACGCCACGTGCGGCTTCATGGCGGTGTACTTCACCACCACCGGCATCCTGATCCCGGACCTCACCGGCAGCCAGGAGCCCGGCATGGCACGCCACAGCGCGGCCACCGCCGTGATCCTGATGCTGTGCGCGGCGATCTTCGATCTGTTCGACGGGCTGGTGGCGCGCAAGCTCCGCTCCTCGCCGATGGGCGCGGAGCTGGACAACCTCTCCGACCTGATCAGCTTCGGCCTGGCGCCGGCGTACTTCGTCCTCGTCTACGGCATGGTCGCGGACGACGCGCACCAGCGGGTGGCGGCGGTGGGCGCGATCGTCGTGTTGCTGGCCGTGGTGCTGAGACTCGCGAGATTCTCCTGCGTGACGGTCAAGGACGGCACCTTCCAGGGCATGCCGTCGCCGTTCGGCGCGCTGACCGTCGTGTCGATCGTGCTCCTTGAGCTGCCCTTCGTGGCGACCCTCCTGGCGATCCTCGGTACGGCATGGCTGATGGTGAGCCGGGTCGAGTACCCGAAGCCGCGGGGTCCTCTCGCGGGGGCGATGCTCTCCTGGATCGTCCTGTCGATGGGCCTGCTGATGGCCTGGGCCTTCGACGCCCCCGGCGGTCAGCTCCTCCTCCAGACCGGCTGCGCCCTGCAGCTCGTCATGGGCGCGGTGATCCCCCTCTTCGCCACGGCGCGGCGGGTGAACAACTTCCGCGGCAACCGGCGTGAGGCGCGGGCGGCGCAGCTGCCCTGACCTTCGCTCCAGCACTGACGGGTGTGGCCCGAGCCATCACGGCTCGGGCCACACCCGTTCTGCGATGTTCTGCTTCGAGGGATCCAGCCACTCCCTGGTGCGGGAGACCACCGCCCAGGCCATCCACCACTTCTCGAAACTCTGGTTCAAGAACGGCAAGGTGGAGGGCCTCAGCAGCGGCAAGTACTTCAGGGAACTGGACGGCAATCTGATTCCCCTGCCGTAGGGGTCAGGTAAGGAAGTCCCGCCCGATCCGCTCCGCCACCTGCTCCAGGATCGGCCCCGGATCGGCGATGCAGCGCTCCACGTCCGGCTCGACGTCCGTCAGGGGATAGA
Organism: Streptomyces europaeiscabiei; assembly: GCF_001550375.1. GTDB lineage: Bacteria > Actinomycetota > Actinomycetes > Streptomycetales > Streptomycetaceae > Streptomyces > Streptomyces europaeiscabiei. Next base: position 9,530 of record NZ_LRTR01000064.1, read on the forward strand.
CCCGGCGGAAACCGGCCCGCCCCAGCGCCTCCGGCCGGAGCGCCAGGCGGCCACAGACCGCCACGACCTCCTTGCCGGCGGCCCTGGCGGCCGCCGCGACCCCGGCGGGCGCCTTGCCGTGGAGGGTCTGCTCGTCGAGTGAGCCCTCGCCGGTGATCACCAGGGTGGCCTTCTCCAGTGCCGCCGAGAAGCCGAGGACGTCGAGCATGACCTCGATGCCGGGGCGGAAGCGGGCGCCGAGGACGAGGGCTCCGTAGCCGATGCCGCCGGCGGCACCCGCGCCCGGGGCGAGAGCGTGCTCGGCGGCGCGCTCCCCGACCGTCTTCTCCAGGACGGCCGCGAAGTGGGCCAGGGCCGCGTCCAGCGTCGCCACGTCCTCGGGGCTCGCGCCCTTCTGCGGCCCGTACACGGCGGGCGCGCCCTTCGGCCCGGTCAGCGGGTTGTCGACGTCGCTGGCGAGGACGAGGTCGATCGACGCGAGTCTCTCGTCGAGGCCCGACAGGTCCGCCGTCACCAGGTCGCGCAGGCCGCCGCCCCCGGGCCCGACGGGCTCCCCCGCCGCGTCCAGGAAGCGTGCCCCGAGCGCGGCGAGCATGCCCGCGCCGCCGTCCGTCGTGGCGCTGCCGCCGACGCCGAACACGATCGTGCGGGCGCCCGCGTCGAGTGCGGCACGCAGCAGTTCCCCGGAGCCGTACGTGGAGGCGGTGAGCGGCGCGAAGGCCCCGGCGGGGAGCCTCTGCAACCCGCTGGCCTCGGCCATCTCGACGACGGCTGTGTCGCCGCGCAGCGCGTACGCGGCGGTGACGGGCTCACCGAGCGGGCCGGCGACCCGTACCTCGCGGCGTGCGAAGCC
>NZ_LRTR01000640.1 GCF_001550375.1 Streptomyces europaeiscabiei
GCCGGCCGGCGCGCTCGCCGCGGCCTGGGAGGAGATCTTCGCGCCGCGCCCCGAGGACCGGATCGTCACCAGCGGACGCTGGTACCGCGGGCCGGTCGTCGACGGGCGCATCATGCCCGGGCCCGACCACGCGCTGCCGGCACCCGACGTGCCCGTGCTGTCGGTCCACACCAGCACCGAGGGCTCCTTCTACACCGGACCCGCCTCCCCCCAGCCCCTGCCCGCGCCGCGGGACGCCGTCGCTCTGCGGCGGGCCGTGCGCGATGTGCTGCGGCTCGTGCGGCCGGAGGCGGGCGACGACCTCGCCGACGCCTGCACCCTCGCCTACCGGGACGCCGCACGGGACGCCGCCCTGCCCGGCGATCCGCTGTCGCTGTGGACGGAGATCTGGGGTGACGCGCTGTTCCGGCACCAGATCGTCCGGTCCGCCGAGCGCCATGCCCGTCTGGGCGCGGGCCCCCTGTACGCCATGGAGTTCGCCCACCCGGCGCTGGCGCCGCACTTCGGCACCCCGCACGAGGCGACCTCACCGTTCCTGTTCGGCACCCACCGGCTCCCGCAGTTCGCGCCCGTCGCCGGCGCGGGCCCCGTGGAGAGGCTGCTGTCGGACATCCTCATCGACGCCGTGGCGGCCTTCGCCCGTACCTCCGTGCCCGACACCCCCAACACCTGCGGCTGGCCGCCGTTCACGCCCGACGCGCCCAGCACCCTGGTCCTGGGCGGTCCTGGCATCGCCGAGATCACGCACACCCCCAAGCTCGCCCAGCTCGGGTTCTGGGACGCGGTGGGCTGGACGCCCCGTTTCTGACCCGGCCGCCCCGTGCCGCCCCCGGCCGGGCCCTTCGACCTTCTCCCCGATCGTGCGAACACCGCGGCAGCCATGCCGTGTTCTCTCCCCACCGTCCGTATTCCCTGTCTGGAGACATCCGTGGACTATCCACTGCTCGACCTCGAATGGAAGATCGCCCCTCAGCAGCCGGTCTGGGACGACCCGGCGCAGGTGAGCCGGGTCCGGTCGGATCTGGCGAGCCGGCCCGCGCTGGTGCGCGCGGACGACGTCCGTGCCCTGCGCGGCCACCTGGCCCGGGTGGCGGCCGGCGAGGCCCTGGTGGTGCAGGCCGGGGACTGCGCCGAGGACCCCGACGAATGCACCGCCGAGCACGTCGCGCGCAAGGCGGCCGTGCTCGACCTGCTGGCCGGGGCGCTGCGGCTGGTCACCGGCAAGCCGGTGATACGGGTGGGCCGTATCGCGGGACAGTTCGGCAAGCCGCGCTCGAAACCGACCGAGCTGATCGGCGGCGTCGAACTGCCCGTCTACCGCGGCCACATGGTCAACAACCCCGAGCCCACCCCCGAGGGGCGCCGCCCCGATCCGTTGCGCCTGCTGACCGGGTACATGGCGGCCGACGAGATCATGCACCACCTGAACTGGCACCGCGCCCGCGGCACGGACCTCATCGACCCCGCTGTCTGGACCAGCCATGAGGCCCTGCTCCTCGACTACGAAGTGCCCCTGCTGCGGCACGAGAGCGACGGACTGGTGCTGTCCTCGACGCACTGGCCGTGGATCGGAGAGCGCACCCGCCGGCCCGAGGGCGCGCACGTCGCCCTGCTCACCGGCGTGGTCAACCCGGTGGCCTGCAAGGTCGGCCCGGGCATCACCCCGGAGGAACTGCTGGATCTGTGCCGGCGCCTGGACCCGCGGCGCGAACCGGGACGGCTCACCCTCATCGCCCGCATGGGCGCCGACGCGGTGGCCGACGCCCTGCCCCCGCTGGTCGAGGCCGTACGCAAGGCGGGCCACCCGGTGATCTGGCTGACCGACCCCCTGCACGGCAACACCGTCACCACCCCGGGAGGGTTCAAGACCCGCTACGTGGAGGCGGCCGAACGCGAGGTCGTCGCCTTCCACCACGCGGTGACCGCGGGCGGCGGCATCGCCGGCGGCCTGCACCTGGAGACGACGCCGGACGCGGTCATGGAGTGCGTCAGCGACGCGCGGGCCGCCGGCCTCGTCGGTGACGCCTACCAGAGCCTGTGCGACCCGCGGCTCAACGTCAGCCAGGGCATCTCCGTGGTGTCCGCCTGGCAGTCGTGAGCGGCCGCACCGAACAGCCCCTGCCCGCACGGCATGTGAAGGAGAGGCACGACATGGAGAACAGACTGGCGCTGGTCACCGGAGCCGCCGGCGGTATCGGCGCCGCCGTCGCCCGTGTCCTGGGTGAACAGGGCACCGCGGTGGCCGCGGTCGACCGCGATGCCGCCCAGCTCGGCGAGATGATCGAGAAACTGGGCGCGGACGGGCTGCCGGTGGCGCCGTTCCCGGCGGACGTGACCGACAGCCGGGCGGTGGACGAGGTCGTCGCCGAGATCGAAGCGCGCCTGGGCCCCATCGACTTCCTCGTCAACGCGGCGGGGGTGCTGCGCCTGGGCGAGGTGTCCACCTTCAGCGACGACGACTGGAACAGCACCTTCGCCGTCAACACCACGGGCGTCTTCCATCTCTCACGCGCCGTCGTCGCCCGTATGGTGCCGCGCGGCCGCGGGGCGGTGGTCACCGTCGCCTCCAACGCCGCCGCCACCCCCCGGACCGGAATGGCGGCGTACGCCGCCTCCAAGGCGGCGGCGGAGATGTTCACCAAGAGCCTGGGCCTGGAGGTGGCCCGGCACGGCATCCGCTGCAACATCGTCGCCCCCGGCTCCACCGACACCCCGATGCTGAGCTCCATGTGGCAGGACGAATCCGGTCCGCGCGCCACCGTCGCCGGGAACCTCGACGCCTTCCGCGTCGGCATCCCGCTGGGCAAGCTCGCCCAGCCGGGCGACGTCGCGCGCGCCGTGGCCTTCCTCCTGTCCGACCAGGCCTCCCACATCACCCTGCACACCCTGACCGTCGACGGCGGCGCGGCGCTCGGCGCCTAGCCCTGTGCCGCAGCACGGTTTTGTCGCCGCCGGCCGCGCCTGACGCGGCGGCGGGCGGCGCACACCGCGGAGAAAGGAACCGAGACCACCATGGCCGGACTTCCGACCATCGAGTCGTACCCCCTGCCCTCCTCGTCACAGCTGCCGGCGAACACCGCGCCGTGGAGCGTGGACCCGGCACGCGCGGTGCTCCTCGTCCACGACATGCAGCGCTACTTCCTCGAGCCGTTTCCCGAGCCGCTGCGCAGCCAGCTCGTGGCGAACGCGGCCCATTTGCGCGAAGAGTGCGCCCGGCTCGGCATCCCCGTCGCCTACACCGCCCAGCCCGGCGGCATGAGCGCCCACCAGCGGGGCCTGCTCAAGGACTTCTGGGGCCCGGGCATGCGTCCCGCCCCGGCCGACCGTGCCGTGGTCGACGCCCTGGCCCCCCGCCAGGGGGACTGGCTGGTGACCAAGTGGCGCTACAGCGCCTTCCACCACACCGACCTGCTCACCCGGATGCGTTTCCACCAGCGTGACCAGCTCCTGGTCTGCGGGGTCTACGCCCACGTCGGCGTGCTCATCACGGCCGTGGAGGCGTTCAGCCACGACATCGAGACGTTCGTGATCGCCGACGCCGTCGCCGACTTCACCGAGAGCCAGCACCGGATGGCCCTGGAGTACGCGGCCGCGCGCTGCGCGGTCGTCACCACCGCCAAGGAGGCCCTGTCATGACCGGCACCCGCCCCGAGGGGCCGCCCAACGCCACGCTCCTCGACGAGATCCTCGGCGCCGAACCCGGCCCGTTCGCCCTGCTGCACCGGCCCGAGGCGAACGGCCCCCAGCTGGTCGACATCCTCGTCGGCGAGGTGTCGCACCCCCAGACCCTGTCCGACATCCCGCTGCCCGAGCCCGGGAGCGCGGAGGGCCCCCGCCACGACGTGCTCGCCCTCGTGCCCTACCGGCAGATCACCGAGCGGGGTTTCACCGCCCACGACGACAACACCCCCCTGGTGGCCCTCAGCATCACCCGGCAGGAGAGCGCCGGCCTGGGCACCGTGCTCGCACGGCTGCCCGAGGAGAACATCCGTACCTCGGGCGCCCACTTCGACGTGGACGACGACGCCTACGCCGAGACCGTCCGCCGCATCATCGCCGACGAGATCGGCACCGGCGAGGGCGCGAACTTCGTCATCAAGCGGACCTTCGTCCTGGACATCGGCGCATACTCCCCGCGCAGCGCCCTGACCCTCTTCAAGCGGCTCCTTCAGCGCGAGAAGGGCGCGTACTGGACGTTCGTCGTGCACACCGGAACGCGCACCCTGGTCGGTGCCACACCCGAGCGGCACATCAGCGTGCAGGACGGCACGGCCGTGATGAACCCGATCTCCGGCACCTACCGCTACCCGGCCTCCGGCCCCACCCTGCCCGAGGTGATGGACTTCCTCGCCGACCGCAAGGAGACCGACGAGCTGTACATGGTGGTGGACGAGGAACTGAAGATGATGGCCCGGATCTGCCCGGACGGCGGCCGGGTCAGCGGCCCCTTCCTCAAGGAGATGGCCCGTCTGGCCCATACTGAGTACTTCATCGAAGGACGCACCGCCATCGACCCGCGGGACGTGCTGCGCGAGACGATGTTCGCGCCGACGGTCACCGGTTCCCCGCTGGAGAGCGCCTGCCGGGTCATCGGCCGCTACGAGCACAGCGGCCGCGGCTACTACAGCGGCGTGGTCGCCCTGATGGGCCGCGACGCGGCGGGCGGGTTCGCCCTGGACTCCGCGATCTGCATCCGCACCGCCGACATCGACGCGGCCGGGCAGGTCCGCATCGGTGTCGGAGCCACGCTGGTACGCCACTCCGATCCGCTGTCGGAGGTGGCCGAGACCCGGGCCAAGGCCGCCGGGCTGCTCGCCGCGCTGGAGGGGCAGGGCCCGACCCGGTTCGCCGCCCATCCCGAGGTGCGCAGGGCGCTGGAGCAGCGCAACGAGACCATCGCCGGGTTCTGGCTCGCAGGCGGCCCGCCGGCCGCCGAACGGCCGCTGCCGCCCGGGCTGAAGGTCCTCGTGGTGGACGCGGAGGACACCTTCACCTCGATGATCGGGCACCAGCTGCACTCCCTGGGGCTGCAGGTGACGGTGAAACGGTTCGACGAGCCCTACCGGCTCGCCGGCCACGATTTGGTGGTGATGGGCCCGGGCCCCGGCGACCCGGGCGATCTCTCCCACCCCAAGATCGCCCACCTGGACCGCACGATCACCACACTGCTCAAGGAGCAGCGGCCGTTCCTGGCGATCTGCCTGAGCCACCAGGTGCTCAGCCGCCGTCTCGGCCTGGACCTGCGGCGCAGAGCCGTCCCCAACCAGGGTGTCCAGCGTGACATCGACCTGTTCGGCCGGCGCGAACGGGTCGGCTTCTACAACACGTTCGCGGCCGTGAGCTGCGAGGACAAGACGGAGACGGACGCGGCCGGGGTCGTGGAGATCGCCCGGGACACCGAGAGCCTCGAGGTCCACGCGCTGCGCGGCGCGCGGTTCGCGTCGATGCAGTTCCATCCGGAGTCCGTACTGACCCAGAACGGTGTCGGGATCACCGGCGACCTCGTGCACGGTCTGCTGGCCGGCTCCCGCCTGGCCGTGGCCGACTGACCACCGCTGTCGGCGGCCGGGCTTTGCCCCCGACCGGACGCCCTCGGGACCATCTGCTGCGGGAGGACCGAACTCTCAACCGAAGGGTCACACATGATCACCACGGGTACGGCTCGCTCAACCCGCAGGCCCGCCGGCATCGCGATCCTGGGCACGGGTTCCTGTCTGCCCTCCCATGCGGTCGGCAACGACGAGGTCGCCGCCGCCGCCGGGGTCAGCGGCGAATGGATCCACCGCAAGACCGGAATACGCAACAGGCGCCGGGCCAAACCGGACGAGGCGACGTCCGACCTGGCCGTCGCCGCGGGCCGGGCCGCGCTGGAGGCCGCCGGCATCACCGCCGCGGACCTCTCGCTGATCATCGTGGCGACCTCGACGCCCGACTCGCCGCAGCCGCCCACCGCCTGTGTGGTGGCCGACGGCCTCGGCGCGGGCCACGGGCCCGCCGCCTTCGACGTCAACGCCGTCTGCAGCGGCTTCGTCTTCGCACTGAACACGGCCGCGCACATCCTGGCGGGCTCCGACTCCCCCTACGCGCTGGTCATCGGCGCGGACATCTACTCCCGCATCCTGGACCCCGCCGACCGGCGCACCGCCATCCTCTTCGGGGACGGAGCCGGAGCGGTGGTGCTGGGCCCGGCCCGGCCCGCCCGCGGCCTGCTGGCCGGACAACTGGCGGGGTTCGGCGCCGAGCGCGACCTGATCGAGGTGCCCGCCGGAGGCAGCCGCCTGCCGGCGACGCCCGAGACCCTCGCCCAGGGCCTGCACTACTTCACCATGAACGGGCGCGGTGTGCGCGAGTTCGTCGATGCCACGGTCGCCCCGGCCATCGGGGCCTTCGTGACCGGCGCGGGCTTCTGCATCGAAGACATCGACCACTTCGTACCGCACCAGGCCAACGGGCGCATGCTCGAGGACCTTTCGGCCTCGCTCGGCGTCCCGGCCGGCCGCACACGGCTCAGCTACGAGGACTTCGGCAACACCGGAGCCGCCTCGGTCCCCATCACCCTCGACCTCGCGGCCCGCTCGGGACGGCTGAGCGACGGAAACCTCATCCTGCTGGCCGGCTTCGGCGGCGGCATGGCCATGGGCCTGTCACTGCTGCGCTGGCAGCGCAACCACCCCTCACACAGCACCCCGCACGTCTAAGGAGACGGTGATGCCGGACAACATCATGGACGACTACCTGCGCCGGATCGAAGCGGACCGGCCGCACCGCGCGGACCTGGCAGGACTCCGTCACCTGATGGAGCGTCATATCCTGTCGGTCCCCTTCGAGAACCTCGACTACCACCTCGGGGAAGACATCTTCATGGACGAACGCGTCCTGGAGAAGATCGTCCGCAAGAACCGGGGCGGCGGCTGCTACGAAGTCAACCCCGCCCTGTCGTTCCTGCTGACCTCGCTCGGCTACGAGCTCGACATCCTGCCGGGCTGGGTGCACCGCCCCGACGGGCTCGGCCCCTTCCTGGGCCACCTGGCGCTGCGCGTCAGGGCCGACGGACAGGACTGGCTGGTCGACGTCGGCTTCGGCCGCAACAGCCGCTTCCCGCTGAACCTGGCCTCCCGCGAGGTGCAGCACGACCCGCACGGCGACTACCAGCTGCACGACGCGGGCGACGGCGTCGTCGACGTGTACCTCGGCGGCAAGCCCCTCTACCGGGTCGCGGACCGGCCGGTGCAGATCGCCGACTTCGCCCCGACCCTGTGGTGGTACCGCACCTCGCCCGACTCCTCGTTCCTGCAGGGCCTGTTCTGCTCCATCCGCACCCCCGACGGCCTGGTCACCCTCAAGGGCAACGCCCAGATCAGCATGGTCGCGGGCGAGGAGCGCTCCAAGCACACCCTCGAGGGCGAGAGCGAGGCACTTCAGGCCTACGAGAAGTACTTCGGCATCCACCTGGACCGGCTGCCCGACCGGCCCGCCGGCGGCGTCACCGCCGGCGTGCGGACGGACTGAAGAGCGATGAGCGAGATCACCACCACCGGCCCGCCCGACATCGACGTACTGGTCGTCGGCGGCGGGCCCACCGGCCTGCTGACGGCCGTGGAACTGCTGCGCCGCGGCATACGGGTGCGGGTCATCGACCGTGCCCGGGCCGCGTCGACGACACCGAAGGCACTGTCGGTGTGGCCCCGCGCCCTGGACATCCTCCAGGACGCCGGGCTCGGCGATGCCGTCCACCGCGAGTCCCTGCGCATCAACCGGCTCAGCTACTTCTCCGACCGCAAGCCGCTCGCCTCCTTCCCCCTGGAGGAGGACACCGCCTGCCGGGTGCTGCCGCAGCACGTGACCGAGCGCCTGCTCGCCGAGCGTCTGGCCGAACTCGGCGGCAAGGTGGAGCGCGGGGTGCGGCTGCTGGCCCTGGAAGGGGTGGACTTCTCCGGCGACCTCGCCGCCACCGACGGTGTCACGGCCGTCGTGGAGCTGGCCGACGGCAGCGTCGGCCGCATCCGGGCGCCCTACGTGGTCGGCGCCGACGGGGCCGGCAGCGCGGTCCGCGGCCAGCTCGGCATCGGCTTTTCGGGCAGTACCTACGAGATGGCGTTCGCGCTCGTCGACGCGCGGACCGAGGGCGACCTCCCGCGAGACGAGTGCCTGTTCTACCAGGCGGCCGGCGGCGCCCTGGTCGTGGTGCCGATGCCCGGCGGCATCCACCGCTTCCTGTCCGTCATGCCGCAGGGCCGGCGTGAGGTCTCCCTGGAGCTGATGCAGGAGATCCTCGACGAGCGGGGGCCGCGCGGGGTACGGCTGACCGAGGCGGTGTGGCAGGCCGTCTTCCGCGTACACGCCCGTCACGCGTCCGACTTCAGCGTCGGGCGCGTCTTCCTGGCCGGCGACGCCGCGCACGTGCACAGCCCGGCCGGCGGCCAGGGCATGAACAACGGCCTGCAGGACGCCCAGAACCTCGCCTGGAAACTGGCCGCCGTCATCCGCGGCGCCTCACCGGCCTCCCTCCTGGCCAGTTACGGCACGGAGCGCTCCGAGGCCACCCGCCAGATCGTGCGCGACACCGACCTGCAGACCCGCGCCTGGGTGGCCCGCAGCCCGGCCAAGGTGCTCGCCCGGGACACCGCCTTCAAACTGCTCGACCGCAGCGGCGTGGTGTCGCGGTACTACACGCCGGTGATGGCCGGCCGGCGTCTGGCCTACCCGCCGGTGCGTGCCACCCAGCGGCCCTCGGGGCCAGCCGGCTGCCGGGTCCTTGGCCGGATCCCGGGCGGCCTGCAGGAGGGCGCGGTCTTCCCGCGGCGGGCAGCCCTCGCCCACCACATCAGCGGCCCCGGCACCGATCCGCACGGCTGGACCCTGGTCCTCGCCCCGCCCTCGGACTCCTGGCGCACCGAGGCCGGGCACGTCGCCGCCCGCTACGGACGGCTGCTGCGCACGGTGGTGCTGCGCCGCCCGGAGAGCGCCCTGGCCACCGGCTGCCGCCGTGCGGGCTACTGGCTGGTGCGGCCGGACGGGCACATCGCCGCGCACGGCCACGAGGCCGACCTCGGCCGTCTGGAGGCGGAGCTGAAAGCGTCCCTGACGGCCCGGCCGGCCGCCCCGAACGCGACCTGACATTAAAAGAAGCGCGGCCTTCACCGCGGACATCGTCGATGCGTAATGTCCAGGACATGAAGCTGAGAGAGGGCGTGGAATGGGCGGTGCACTGCTGCATCAACCTGTCCTGGCTCTCTCCTGACAAGGTGGTGCCGGCGGCCAGACTGGCAGCGTTCCACGCTCTGCCGCCGGCCTACCTGAACAAGCAGATGAACGCACTGGGACGAGCCGGCATCGTCTCGTCCCGCTCCGGCCCCCGTGGCGGATACCGGCTCGGCCGAAAGCCGGACGACATCAGCCTGATGGACGTGGCCACGGCCATCGACGGTGCGGCACGGGCCTTTCTGTGCACGGGAATCCGTCACAACGGCCCGGCCGGCCGGCTCGCCGACGCGGCCGGCCGGCGCACCCCCTGCACCGTGGCCCAGGCCTTCGCCGGCGCGGAACTGGCCTGGCGGCACCGGCTCGCGGGCCGGACGATCGCCGAGCTGGCGGACACCGTGCGACAGGCCGACCCCGCAGCACCGCACCACGTACGCAACTGGTTCGACCAGGACTGAGTGCACCCCCCGCACCACGCGCCGGGCTGTTCGTTCCCGGCGCGGCGCCCCGCGCGCCCCTCCCTTTTTTTCCGACCCCTGTAGTGAAAGGCACAGTCATGCCGTCTTCGGCCACAGGCGCCGCCCCCGAGGCATCGCGCCGGCGCCCCGGACTCCTCCTGGCGCTGCTGGCGTTCGCCCAGCTGATCATCTCCATCGACTACAACATCGTGTATGTCGCGCTCCCCGAGATCGGTGACGCTCTCGGGTTCACCTCCCAGACCCTGCAGTGGGTGATCAGCGCCTACGCGGTCGCCTTCGGCGGGTTCCTGCTGCTCGGCGGCCGGGCCTGCGACCTGTGGGGGCCGCGCCGCATCTTCGTCCTGGGACTGGCCCTGTACGGGGTGTCCTCGCTGGCCGGCGGCCTGGCCACCGAGCCTGCCGTGCTGATGGCGGCCCGGGCGGTGCAGGGCATCGGCGGCGCGTTCCTCTTCCCCGCGACGCTGACGCTGGTGTCCACCAAGTTCGCCGAGGGCAAGGAGCGCAACCGCGCCTTCGCCGTGTGGGGCACGGCCGGCGGTTCCGGCATGATCCTGGGCTCGCTGCTGGGCGGTGTGCTGACCGAGGCGTTCGGCTGGGAGTCCGTCTTCTACGTCAACGTCCCCCTCGCCGTCATCGCCATCCTGTTCGCCTTCCCGCTGATCTCCCGCGACACGCTGAGCAGTTCGGGCCGCTCCTTCGACCTGGCCGGCGCGCTCACCGCCACCGTCGGTACCACCTCCGTCGTCTTCGCCCTGGTGCAGGGCCCGGAGTCGGGCTGGGGCTCGTCGGTCATCGTCGGCGCGCTCGTCCTGGGCGCCGCGCTGCTGGCGGCGTTCTTCGTCATCGAGAAGAACAGCAAGGACCCGCTGATGCCGCTGCGGCTGTTCGGCAACCGGAACCTGAGCACCGGCGCGGCGGTCACCTTCTTCTACATGGCGACGTTCGGCTCCCTGCTGTACTTCCTGACCGTCTACTTCCAGGGCGTGCACGGCTACAACGCGCTGGAGACGGGACTGGCGTTCCTGGTCCCCATGGTCGCCATCTCCATCGGCGCCCAGACCGCCGGCCGTCTGGCCACGAGGTTCGGTCTGCGCGCCATCATGATCGCCAGCCTGCTGGTGGGTCTGGCCGGCACGGTGATCGTCGGTCTGACGCTGGCGACCGACGGCTCCTACGTCTCCCTGATCCCCGGCATGGTCGTCCTGGGTCTGGGCCAGGGCGCCGGCTACACCCTGATGTTCGGCGCGGCCACGGTCGGTGTGGACCCGATGGAGCAGGGCATCGCCTCCGGTATGGCCTCCACCACGCAGCAGATCGGCGGTGCGGTCGGTCTCGCCGTCCTCGTCGCCGTCGCCAACTCCGGTCTGGAGGGTCTGCAGGGCGAGGCGCTGCGCGCGGCCACCAACGACGGTCTGCGCACGGCGGTGTTCATCGCCGCGGTCGGTATCGCGCTGACCGCGCTGATCTCCCTGGGGCTGCAGAAGCCGGCCAAGGGGCGGGCCGTGGCCGGGGGTTCGGCCGCGACCGCCGCGAGTGAGGAGCCGCAGACCGCTCAGGTCTGACCCCCATCTCCGGCGCACCCCATCCGGGTGCGCCGGCTGCCGGCCCCTCGCACTGTTTCGTTCCCCCGCGGGTGCGGGGGTTCGGCATTTCCGCGGACAGATTCAACGCCGGCGCCCGGGGACTTGACGCATATCGGGCCGTTCGATTGCCGGGGCTGCGGCATCCCCCGCAGGATCGGTGTATGTCGAAATTATCGGTTGCCGAAGTGCCTTCGGCGACGTCACGGACAGCCCCGTTCGCCGCGACCGTGACGACCGTGTCCCTCATGGGCGTGCTCGTGGTCGGACAGATGTACGTCACCATTCCGCTCATGCCCGAACTCGCCGCCGCCTGGGGTGTGCGGACGGAGTCGGCAGCGCTGTCGACCACGGCGTTCGCGTTCGCCCACGCGGCGGGGTCGCTCATCAGCGGCCCGCTGGCCACCCGCTGGGGGCGGCGTACCGTCATGGTCACCAGCGTCCTGGCCATGGCCGTGGTCACGGCCCTGCTGCCGCTGGTGACGTCGCTGGGCACCGGAGTCGCGCTGCGCGCCCTGCAGGGGCTGTTCGCGGGCTCGTTCATCCCCATGTCGTACGCGTATCTGCATGCCCGCATGGCCCCGCACCGGGTCGCCCTGGCCCTGACCGTGGTCTCCGCCTGCATGGGCGCCACCGTGGTGATCGGGCAGGCCGAGGCCCAGCTCGTGGCGTCGCTGTTCGGCTGGACGTGGGTGTTCTGGGGGACCGTGCCTTTGCTGCTGGTCGGTGCCGCCGTCTCCTGGCGTGTGCTGCTGCCCCAGGAGCGCGGGGACGCCGGCCGGGCGGAGCCGGCCGCGGGCTCCGGGCTGCGGGCCGTCCTGGGCGGGCGGATGGTCACGCTGTACCTGGTCATCATGGTCGGCGCGGCGAGCCTCACGGCCGCCTACACCGGTGTGCAGCTCCACGGCCCCGCAGGCATGGCGGACGACGGCCCGGCCCTGCTGGCGCTGCGCGCCAGCGCCCTGCCGGCGCTGCTGGCCGCCGTCCTGCTCGCCCCGGCCCTGAGCCGGTTCTCCGCGGCGCGCCGGGCGGGCGGGGCCCTGGTGGTCACCACCGCTGCGATGCTGGCCGCGGCGGGGGGCGCCGACAGCGCCCTGGCCCTGGGAGCCGCCCTGTTCGCGTTCATGGCGGGGTTCTCCACGCTCGGTCCGGCGCTCATCCAGAGCGTCGGCGCCCGGGCGGGGGCCGCGCAGACCACCGCGATCGCGGTGTACGGCTTCACCCTCAACGTCGGGGCCGGCGCCGGCGCCCAGCTCGCCGTCGGCTTCTCGGACTTCTCCTCGCTGGCGCTGTTCCTGGCCCTGGCGCTGGCGGCCGCCACCGCCGGTGTCCTGCGCGCCTCCCGCACGACCTGACGCACTCGCGGGCACTTCGTTGCCGCCGTGCCGGGCGGTCGGCCACGATGCCGAACGTCCCCGCACTCCAAGCCGATTCACCGGCTACGCCCAGGGAGCCACCCACATGACCAACGTCGCCGTCATCTACTACTCGTCCACCGGTTCCACCCACCGGCTCGCCCGGGCCGCGGCCGACGCCGCCGCCGAACAGGGCGCCGAGGTACGGCTGCGCCGGGTGCCGGAGACCGCCGCCACGGGGCGGCCCGGCTCCGACGAGCACGCGGCCGACGCCCTGGAGATAGCCGAGGCGTGTGTGGCGGACCTGGAGTGGGCCGACGCCATCCTGCTCGGCACGCCCGTCCACTTCGGGCTCGCCGCGCCGCAGCTGATGCAGTTCATCAACACCTCCTCGTCGCTGTCGATCCACGGCGGGCTGCTGGACAAGGCCGTCTCCGCCTTCGCCTCCGGCTCCGCCGAGCACGGCGGGCAGGTGACGGCGATCCTCGCGCTGCACAACGCCATCTGCCACTGGGGGTCGGTCATCGTCGCCACCGGCTCCGCCGATCCGGTGCTGTACGAGAAGAACAACGGCAACCCGTACGGCGCGAGCACCGTGGCCGGCAACCGCATCGGTTTCATCCACGACGAGAACGTCGGTGCCATCGCCTACCAGACCCGCCGCACCCTCCATGTCGCGGCGGCCCTGAAGGCCGCCGCACCTGTCCGGGCCGCCGTCTGAGGACCATCTGACCAGAACGCTTGAAGGAGAGAACATGGCAGTCAGCGACCCGGCCACGCTGCCCCAGACCTTCGTCGAGGCCTTCAACGCCAAGGACCTCGCCGCCATCGACCGGCTCTTCGAACCCGGGGCGGTGCGTGTGCTGCGACCGGGCGTGGTGGTGAGCGGTGACGGCCGCCGGCAGGCGACCAGCAGTTTCCTGGCCCTGGGGGTGCCGATCGAGATCAGTCTGCGGCACACCTATGTGTACGACGACACGGCGCTGCTGATCGGTGACTTCGTCATCGACGGCGCCGGCCCGGACGGCGAGCGGGTGTACATCGAGGGCACCGCCACCGACGTCGCCCGCCGCGGGCCGGACGGACTGTGGCGCTACATCATCGACAACCCGCCCGGTGTGGAGGCCGGTGGCGCCTGAGCCGCGGGCCGGGGGAGGCGGCTTGCGCCGGGACGGGCCGGTACCTGACGGACTATGGGAATGAAGTCGCTGCCCGGCCGGGCCCCGCGACACGATGGGGCATGCACCGGCAGCCGGAAGGACGGCGCGGGCACCGAATCCGATGAGGGAGCAGTACGTCCATGACCAATGTCGCCATCGTCTATTACTCGGCCACCGGGAACATCCACAAGCTGGCTGTCGCCGCTGCCGAGGCGGCGGAGAAGGCGGGTGCGGAGGTGCGGCTGCGCCGGGTCGCGGAGATCACCGGTGAGCCGCTCGCGCCCAACTACAAGGAATGGAGCCAGGCGAACACCGAGCACGTCGCCGCCAGCCGGGACGTCGCGGTGGCCGAGATCGGCGACCTGGACTGGGCCGACGCCGTCGTCTGGGGCACTCCGGGCCGCTACGGCCTGCTCGCCGGCCCGCTCAAGCACTTCATCGACCAGACCTTCGAACTGCACGCCCGGCGTGGGCTGATGAACAAGGCGATGTCCGCGTTCACCTCGACGGGCACCCAGCACGGCGGCCAGGAGTCCACCCTGCTGTCGCTGAGCAACGTCTTCTACCACTGGGGGGCCGTGATCGTGCCGCCCGGCGTGACCGACGACATCCTGCTCGCACCGAGCAACGGCAACCCCTACGGGGTCAGCGCCACGTCGGGCCTGCAGGCCATTCCCGGTCACCTCGCGCAGAACGTCACCGACGACAACCTCGCCGCCGTCGGCTACCAGACCGTACGCACCATGAAGGTGGCCGAGGCGCTCAGGCAGGGGCTGTAGGAGGACTGCCGAAGAGACGCCGAGGAGGCCGGATCCGTGCACCGCACGGATCCGGCCTCCTCCCTTTTCTCCCCGGCTTCTCCCCCGGTTTCTTCCCCGGCTTCTCGCCGGTATTGGTTCCGCGCGTATTCGCGAGATGACGCATTAAGCGGCTTTTTCTGTTCTGTGGCCCTCTGGTGTGCGAGGTTTTCGGGGGGAGTTCTTATTTTCCGTGTTCCGGTTCACCAGAGGAAGAGTCCTTATGTTCAAGGTTCCGAAGAGCAAGAAGTTCCTCTACCTCGGGGTCGTCTCCGAGCGCGCTGCCCAGAAGTTCGGCACCACTCCGATCTCACTCGACCACGACCTTGAGGCCTTCCCCTCGGCGGGACAGAAACTGACCGTCGCGGAGTTCGCCGGGCATGTGGCCGAGACGGCCAACCGGTTGTGGGCCGCCGGCGTGCGGCCCAGCGAGCACGTGGCCGTGTACAAGACGTCGAACTTCGACATCACCGTGCTGGCCTGCGGTGCGGCCCGGATCGGCGCGGTGCCGGTCATGCTCTCCCCGCACCTGGACGGGGAGAGCATCGGCAAGCTGCTCGAACGCCTGGAGCGGCCCACGGTGCTGACCGACGAGGCGAAGCTGGCCGGTGAGCTGGCCGGCCTGCCGCTGGCCGAACTGACCGCGCGGGTCATCACCACCACCGGCTCCCACCCCGGCGCCGTCTCCTTCGCCTCCCTGGCGGGCGCCCCCGAGCGCCGTCCGGTGCTGCTCGGCCCCGACCAGCCGGCGCTGATGACCCACACGTCGGGGACGACCGGCATTCCCAAGCTGGTGGTGCACTCGGCGCGTTCGCTGGGGGCCCGCGGCAACTGGCAGGACAAGGTCGTCTCCTTCATCCGCAAGCGGGAGACCGTGGCGATGCACGTGTCGTACGTGCATTCGCGGATGTATCTGGGCCTGGCGGTGCTGCAGACGCGCGGGATGCCGATGGTGTTCATGAACGACGCCAGCCCGGCGCACGTGGCCGACATCCTGGTCAGGCACCGTCCCGGTGTCCTGGAGACGCACCCCAACTCGTTCCTGGAGTGGGAGGAGATGCTGGACGACCCGCGCCGGCCGGTCTCCAACGTCAAGTACTTCAACAGCACCTTCGACGCGATCCACCCGAGCACGATGCACAAGTTCCTGCACGCCTCGGACCGGCGCAGCCCGGTGTTCCTCCAGGTGTACGGGCAGAGTGAGTGCGGCCCGCTGGCCGCCCGCACCTACCGGCGCCGCAACGCGCTGAAGGCGGACGGCCGCTGCCAGGGCTACCCCACGCCCGGCATGACCAAGTACCGGCTGGTGTCCCGGGGCGGCACTCCCTCCAAGGAGACCCCCGGCTACATCGACGTGGCCACCGCGGGGCGGGCGCTGACGTACTACGGCGAGCAGGAGCGCTTCGACAAGCAGGTCATCGGCGAGTGGTGGCGCGGCGGCGATGTCGGCTACCGCACCCGGTGGGGCTGTCTGCACCTGCTCGACCGCGAGGTCGACGTCATCGAGGGGATCGAGTCCACCCTGGAGGTCGAGGACGCGGTGCTGCACCGGCTGGAGGAGCTGACCGAGCTCGTCGTCGTGCCGGGCCCCGACAAGCGCCCCGTGCCGGTGGTGTGCACCCGCGGCGACGTACCGCTGGACCTTCAGCGCTGGCGGACGGCCGTCGCCGACCAGCCCGCCCTGGGCGCACCCGTGCAGCGTCGCCTCGCGGACCTGCCGCGCACCGCCACCGCGAAGATCCGGCGGCTGGAACTGGCCCGGCAGCTCGCCGAGACCCTCACGGCCCGCCCCGCCGACGCGGGCACGGCAGGCTCC
>NZ_LRTR01000641.1 GCF_001550375.1 Streptomyces europaeiscabiei
CCCACCACCCCCTGACCCCCCTCCAACTCGCCTTCCACACCACCGAAACCCTCCACGAGGGCGTCACCGCCTACGGCTACGTACGCCAGAGCGTCAGCGGCCCCCTCGACACCGTCCTCCTCGGCCGGGCACTCGCCCGCCTCGCCGCCCGTCACCCCATGCTCCGTATGCGGATCACCGGCGACGGCGGCGCACGCCCACGCCAGTACGCCGCCCCCGTCGGGCCCGTGGACACGGCGCCCCGCTGGTACGAGGTACGGGAGACGCACGACCTGCGCCGGCTGGAACAGGACCTGTGCAACCGCCCGTTCGACCTGACGACGGAGGACCCGGTACGAGCCGTCCTCGTCCACGAGCGTGACGACGCGCACCTCGCCCACCTGCTCCTGGTCGTCCACCACGCCGCCGCCGACGGCTTCAGCCTCAAGCTCCTCGCCGAGGAACTCTGGTCGCTCTACACGGCTCTGGCGCGCGAGGACGACGCCCCACTCCAACTGCCGCTGCCGCAGCCCGAGTTCGCCGACTACGCGGCCGCCGTGACCGCCGAACGCCGCTCCCCTGCGTTCGCCGAGGACCAGCGGTACTGGCGCGCACGCCTCGCCGACCGCATCGTCCCCTCCCCCTCCCCCTCCCCCTCCCTGCCGTACGACGGCGACCCCGAAGCACCCCCCGCCCCGCCCCTCACCCACCACCGCACCGGCATCGACGAGGCGCTGACCGCCGCACTCCGCGAGACCGCCGCACGGCACGGGGTCTCGTTGTTCCACCTGCTGCTGGCGGTGTACGGCCGCTGTCTGGCGCGGTGGAGCGGGCGGCGGGCCGTCGCGGTCAATGTGGCGCGGGCCCGGCGGGAGCTGCCGATCGCCGGGATCGACCGTCTGGTGGGGCCACTGGCCGACACCCTGCCGGTGTTCGTGGATGTCGACCCCGACGAACCGGTCACCGCGCTCGCCGACCGGCTGCGGCGGATCTGGGGTGAGGCCGAGGCCCACGCGACCCTGAGCAGCACCGACATCGCCCGGCTGCTGTCCGAACTCCGGCCCGCCACGGGCCCGGCACCGCGTACCGCGGCCGAGGCGGGGTTCAGCTTCGCCCGCTTCCCGGTGGTCCACGGCCCCGACTGGCCGGTCACCGTCACCCCGACGGCCGCGGCCACCGCCACCGCCGCCACCCGGCTCGGCCTCCTCTGCTGGGAGGCGGACTCCGCCCTGCGCCTGTCGTGGAACCACCCGGCCCGGCTCTTCCGCCCCGAGACCGTACGCCGCCTCGCCGACGAGTACGTCACCGAACTGCGCGCCGCCGTCACGGGCCCGTCAGCCACCCCGACCGGAGCGGCTGGCGGCGCCGTCGTGGACCGCCTGTGCGCCCAGTTCCGCGCCGCCCCCGGGTCCATAGCCGTCGACACCGGCGGCCCGGCCACGCTCACCTACGCCGCCCTCGACACCGCCTCCGCCGCCCTCGCCGCCCGACTGCGCGCCCACGGCGTGCGCCCCGGCGACCTGGTCGGGCTCCTCACCGAACCGGGCGGCACGGACACGGTCACCGGAGTCGTCGGCATCCTGCGCGCGGGCGCCGGCTGGGTACCGCTGGACGCAACCCACCCCACCGTCCGGCACCGGGACCAGTTGTCCCGTACGGGAGTGCGCGTACTGGTCTGCGACCCGGCGAACCACGCGGCGGCCACCGGCCTGGACGGCGTCACACCGGTCCCGGCGTCCGACACCGCACCGGTCCCGATGTCCGAGCCGTCCGACACCACACCGGCCGCCGACACGGAAGTCGACGCCCCCGCCCCCGCCCTCGACCCCGAAGGCATCGCGTACGTCATCTTCACCTCCGGCTCGACGGGCCGCCCCAAGGCCGTTCCCATCACCCACCGGTCGATGACGAACTACCTCGACTGGTCCCTGGCCACCTTCGGCTACGGCCCCGGCGACCGGCTCGCGCAGACCGCGTCGGTCTGTTTCGACGCCTCCGTACGGCAGTTGCTGGCCCCGCTGCTGGTAGGCGCCACGGTGCACACCCTCTCCCGCGACCTGCTGCGCGACCCCGAGGCCCTGCTCGACCGCGTCGTGGCGGACCGGATCACGGTGTGGAGCTCGGTCCCGACGCTGTGGGAACGCCTGCTGACCGCCGCCGAAGAGCGCACCCGCGCGGACGGCACGGCCCCCGACCTGTCCGCCCTGCGCTGGGTCCACGTGGGCGGCGAGGCACTGCCCGCAGCCCACGTACGCCGCTGGTTCGACCTTCTCGGCACCCCCGCCGCCGACAGCCCGCGCCCCTCGCACCCCCACCGGATCGCCAACCTCTACGGCCCGACCGAGGCCACCATCAACGCCACCTGCCACATCATCGACACCCGTCCCGCCGACGACGTACGCCACCTTCCCATCGGCCGCCCCGTCGCCGGCACCGAACTGACCGTGGTAGGCGAGGACGGACGCGAACGCGCCCCCGACGAACCCGGCGAACTCCTCATCGCCGGAACCGGCCTCACCCCCGGCTACCTGGGCGACCCCCACCTCACGGCCGCCGCCTTCACCGAACGGGAGGGCCGCCGCTGGTACCGCAGCGGCGACCGCGTCCGCCGTACGGCCGACGGGGTACTGGAGTTCCTGGGCCGGCTCGACGACCAGGTCAAGGTCCGCGGCCACCGCGTGGAACTCGGCGAGGTCGAGGCCGCCCTGCTCACCCACCCGGGCGTGGCCCGCGCGGCCGTACTGCTGCGCGACGGGCGGCTGGAGGCGTACGTCGAGCCCAGGACCGGCGCACACACCCTCGACCGCCGCCGGCTCGACCCCCGTGAGGTGCGCGCCTTCCTCTCCCGCGCCCTCCCCCCGTACATGCTCCCCGCCCGCGTCCACTCCCTCCCGGCCCTCCCCCTGACCGGCACGGGCAAGATCGACCGCAACCGCCTCGCTCCCCGCAGCGAAGCAGCCCCGCTTACGCCCGCCGAACCCCCGCGCACACCCACCGAACTCCCGCGCGTGTCCACCGAACTCCCGGACACGCCAACGGAATTGCCGGGCACGTCCACCGATTCGGCGCGCACGCCCGTCGACCCCCCGCGCACGCCTCCCGCGACCCCCACCGAACACCTTCTGGCGCGTGCCTGGTCCGAGCTGCTGGACATACCGGAGTCCGAGATCGGCCGTAGGGACGACTTCTTCGCGCTCGGCGGCGACTCCATCACCGTGCTGGAACTGTTCTCCCGCCTACGCCACGAACGCCCCGCACTGCCACGCCCGACCGCCGTCTACACGCACCGCACCCTGGTCGCCCTGGCGGCGGCCATCGACGACACCACCGTCCCCACCGTCACCACCACGGCCCCCGCCGCACCCGGTGAGGACCGGCAGACCGAACCCGAACCCGCACTCACCCCCCACCCACTCACCCCGTACCCCCTCACCCCCTCCCAACAGGGCTTCCTCCTCGCCGACGCCCTCGCATCCAACACACCCGGTGCTTCCGGCACTGCGGACACCTCCGGTGCCAACCCCGCCTGGCTGGCCCGCTTCCGTATCCAGGGCCCCCTGAACCCGGACGTGTTCCAGCGCTCCGTCGACGTCCTCATGGCCCGCCACCCCATGCTCCGCACGGTCTTCCCGGCGGGCGCCCGCCCACCCGTGCAGCAGGAACTACCGGCCTCGCTACGGCTCCCCGTGGAGACGGAGACCCTGGCCCACCCCGGCCTCCTGGAGGAACGGGCCGCCGAGGAGGCGAACCGCCGGTTCGAGACCTGGGCCTGGCCCCTGCTGCGCCTACGCCTCTTCACCCTCGCGCCGGACGAGCACGTGCTCCTCGTCCACGCCCACCACCTCATCGGCGACGGCTACAGCGCGGCCCTCCTCACCCGCGAACTCCTCACCGTGTACGGCCGTTTCGCACGCGGCCTCCCCCACGGCCTGGAGCCCCCGCACTCCACCTTCCGCGATCACGCACTCCACCGCACCGCACCCCGACAGCCCACGACCCCGCAGGCCGAGGCGTACCGCGCCCGCCACCTCGCCCCCTACACCCCACCCGTCCTGCGGGCACCCCACCCCGACGGCACCACTCCCGCCTTCCACACCACCACCTTCACTCTCGACACCGACCGCACCCACGCCCTGCGCCGCCTCGCCCGGACCGCCGGCACCACGCTCCACGCCCCGGTCCTCACCGCGTACTACCGCGCCCTCACCACCCTCACCGGCCGCCGCGACCTGGTCCTCGGCCTGGCTGTGACCGGCAGGGACGAGACGACGCAGGACGCACACCACGTCTTCGGCCCGTTCGCCGAGGCGGTGGCACTGCGCCCGACACCCCCGACCGACGGCGGACTCGCAACCGACGGCGGACTCACGACCGACGGCGAACCCGCGACCGTTGGCGAACTCCCGCCCCCGGGCTTCGGCGAGGACCTCCGCCGTATCGCCACGGAGTCGGTCGCGGCCCGCACCGCCGGCCCCCTGGACCTCCGTACACCCCAAGGCCTCCCCCGTACCGCCCAGTTCTTCTTCACGTTCCTCGACTTCACCGCCCTGGGCACACCCCCCGACACCACCCTGACCCTCCGGGCCGACGACACCGGGACGGAGCTGGCCCCGCCGCCGGTGGGCACCGACGTCTTCCTGGCCGTACGCCCCTCCCCGAACGGCGAGGGCCTGCACGTCACGGCCCGCGCGTCCGCGAGCGCCGTCTCCTTCGAAGAACTCACCGTTTTCGCAAAGGGGTTGAGCCAGCAGCTGGCGGAAGCACCGCACCACGACGCCACCACCCCCGCCCCACCCCTCGACGCGGCCCTCATCGGCTACCTCCCCGCACCCCACCACCTGGCCGCCTTCGCCGGGCTCCCCCCGGACACGGCACCCGGCCGGGAAGCGATCCGCACCCTGCTCTTCCCGGACGGCCGAGCCAGGCTCCTGGAGAGCGTCACCACGCCCCTGGGCAGATCCGGCTTCGTCTCGCTCCCCCTCTTCGCCGACGAACTGACCGGCCCGCTCCCCACCGACGACCTGGCCACCCTGACCGCGCACGCCGTGGACCACGCCGCGTCCCTCGGCGCCCGCTGCGTCTCCCTGGCCGGCATGATCCCGTCCCTCACCGGCTACGGCTACGACGTCCTCCGCAGGACCGCGGCGACGACCACGACCCTCACCACCGGCCACGCGACCACGACCGTCGCCGTGGTCAAGACCGTCCGCACCGCCCTCGACGCGACCGGCCGCGACCTCGCCGAACTCACCCTCGCCGTCGTCGGCTGCGGTTCCATCGGCACGTCGTCGCTACGCCTGCTCCTGGCCCGCAGCCCCCGCCCGCCGGCCCGGCTCCTGCTCTGCGACGTGCCTGGCAGCGCCCCCCGCCTCCAGCGGCTGGCTGCCGAACTCTCCGCCGCCCACCCCACCATGGCCGTACACGTCGTCGAGCCGACGCACCCCCGGGCCCTCCCCGCCGAGGTCTACGGGACGGCCGACGTCATCGTCACGGCGGTCAGCGGCGGCCCGACGACCCTGCTGGACGTCGACCGGCTGCGGCCCGGCACGATCGTCGTGGACGACTCCTTCCCGCACTGTTTCGACACCGCGCGGGCCCTGGACCGGATGAGGCACGAGCGGGACGTCCTGATCGTCGGGGGCGGCCTGCTGGCCCTGGGCTCCACCGAGACGCACCTGTCACCGGACCTCCCGGCCGCCGCCCTCACCGGCCACGCCACCGCCCGCGCCCAGCAGCACCTCGCACTCCATCTCCCCGGCACCCTCGCCTCCTGCCGCCTGGAGTCCCTCCTCCACGCCCACCTCGCCGACCCGGACTCCGGTACGGAACTACCCCTCATCCACGGCCTGGTCGACCTCCCCCGCGCCCTCGCCCACTGGGACGCCGCCGAAGCCTCCGGCGTCCACCCGGCCCCCCTCCACCTCCTCGACCACACCATCACGCCGGAGACCCTGACCGCCCTGCCCCCACCACGGCGGTCGCGCTGAGCGCGCTCACGCTCCGGTTCTGCCCTGTCAGGCTGGTTGGGAGGTCACCGCGTCTGCTTGCGGGTCTGCTTCACCTCCTGATCAACGGCCCAGGCGTCGGCGACCGGGCCGAGGTGGCCGAGCTTGTCGGGGTTGATGACCGAGCGGATGGTCTGGATCTGCCCGTCGAGCACGTCGAGGGCGAGGATGTGGAGGATCTTGCCGTCGCGGTCGCGGAAGAGCGCGCCCGGCTGGCCGTTGACCTCGTGCCGTTCGAACGTGATGTCGACCCGCGCCATCAGCGGGTAGACGGTGGCGAGCAGCCTGGCCACGTTCTCGGCGCCGGCGACGGCTCTGGCCAGCTGCGGGGCCTTGCCACCACCGTCACCGACGAGCTGGACATCGGCCGACAGCAGACTCCGCAGTCCGTCCACTTCCCCCTGCGCCAGAGCCTCGAAGAACCGCCTCGCCAGCTCCTGCCTCTCCTGGCGGTCCGCTTCGAACCGGGGCCGTCCCTCGTTCATGTGACGGCGCGCCCGTACGAGCAACTGTCGGCACGCCGCCTCCGAGCGTCCCACCGCCGCGGCGATCTCGTCGAAGCCGAAGGCGAAGACCTCCCGCAGCACGAACACCGACCGCTCCAGCGGGCTGAGCCGCTCCAGGAGCAGCAGCGCTGCCATCGACACCGAGTCGGCCAGCTCCGCCGCGCGGGCCGGGTCCTCGTACGGATCGTCCAGCAGCGGCTCGGGCAGCCACGGTCCGACGTACTCCTCCCGCCGCACCCGGGCGGAGCGCAGTACGTCGATGGCGATCCGGGTCACCGTGGCCGACAGGAACGCCTTGGCCGACACGGGCCGGGTGGTCGAGGCGTCGTAGCGGAGCCATGTCTCCTGCACCGCGTCCTCCGCCTCGCCAACGCTGCCCAGGATCCGGTAGGCGATCGAGAACAGCAGCGGCCGCAGCTCCTCGAACTCCTCGACCTTGCCCACGCCGACTCCCCCTTGCTGTCTGACTTGCTGTCCGAGTGCCCGGCCGGACCCACGCCGACGAGGCGTCTTTCGGAGATCATCCGATGTGTGAGCGGAGCGGACAACGCTCGCACCGCCACCGACCCGATGGCCTTGCTCATGGCGTCCCGGCCCCGGCATGCCTGACCCGGGCCAGGGTGCGGTGGCGGTTCAGTGGAACTGGCCGACCTGGTAATCGCCGGCCGGCTGCTGGGTGATGATGTTCAGCCGGTTCACCGTGTTCATGAACGAGACCAGCAGCACGAGGGCCGTGAGCTGCCCCTCGTCGTAGTGCTGGGCGGCGCGCTCCCACACCTCGTCACTGACCCCGGTGGCCGCGTCCGCGACCCGGGTCCCCTGCTCCGCCAACGCGAGCGCGGCGCGTTCAGCCTCGGTGAAGACCGTTGCTTCCCGCCAGGCCGCGATCAGGTTCAGCCGCACCGGGCTCTCGCCGGCCGCGGCGGCTTCCTTGGTGTGCATGTCGATGCAGACCGCGCAGCCGTTGATCTGGCTCACGCGCAGCGCCACCAACTCCTGCGTCGTGGCTGACAGCGGCGATTCCTTCAGCTCCCGGCCGGCCGACATGAAGTGCTTGAGGGCCTTGCCGGTGGTCGGGTTGGCGAAGTAGTTCAGTCGCGCGTCCATCGTGTGCTCCTCCACGTGTGTCGATGCCTTCACCCCCGAGACGAGGCGGCCCTCACTCCTGTGACATGGCGCGGCGTGACCCATGTCTCTGCGCTGTCCGGGCTCGGGCATGTCACAGGCCGAGTCGCTGCCTCGTCTCGGGTGCTGAAGTCCTCGATCAGGGAGTTGACGATGAACGTCGCGCTGTGGATCATCGCCGGAGTGCTCGCCGCTGTCTGCCTGGTGGGCAGCTCCAAGATGTTCGTGCCGCAGGAGAAGCTGGCCGCGATGGGCTCCTCTGCACAATGGGTCCTGGAGTTCAGCCCCGGCGCTCTCAAGGCCATCGGCGCCGTCGAGCTGCTGGCCGCGGTCGGCCTGATTCTGCCCGCGGTGCTCGACATCGCGCCGGTGCTGGTGCCGCTGGCCGCCACCGGACTTGTCCTGCTGTTTGGTTGCGCGGTCACCATGCGTCTGCGCCGTGGCGAGAAGGCCACGATCGCCGGCGACCTGGTCTACCTCGCCCTGGCTGCCTTCCTCGCATGGGGCCGTTTCGGTCCCATGCCCTTCACCGGCTGACCACCGGCACTCGGCTCACGCCTCCTGGCCGTCGTCGTCATCGTCGAGCCGGCTCCGGCCGTGTCGGCTCCTCGGCGAACTTCCCGTACGCCTCGGCCTTTATCTGTACCTGATCTTGAGGTGTCAGCGACGTAAGGCATGTGGCTCACGAGGTGGCATCTGTGCCTGTGGCTGACACTCCGTCGTGACCGTTGTTCGTGACGGTCGTTGCTCCATCCGTGGAACCAATGGGTGGGGAGGGCCGGGGATGTACGTGCGACGGGTCGTGGGGTCGGGGATGCGTCGCGAGACGTACACCGTCGTGGACGGCGAGGGGCGGGTCGTCGAGATGGTGGACGACTACCTCGCCCTGTGCACCGACCGGGAGCACTCGCCGAACACTCTTCGGGCCCGTGCCTTCGATTTGAAGGCGTGGCTGGTCTTCCTCCAGCTCCTGGACGTCGATCTGCTGTCCACGTCCCCGGAGCACGTGGACCAGTTCGCCGGGTGGCTGCGGCGCCCGGTCCAGCCGGGGCGGCTGCGGCCGGCGGGCGCTGACGGTCCTGCCCGGGAGCCATCCACGGTGAACCGCGCGCTGAACAGCGTCTACATGTTCTACGAGTTCCTCGCGCGCCGCGGTGTCGGCATGGGAGCCCATCTGACGCGCCGCCGGGCGCCCTCGGTCGGCGACCACGGCGGGTTCCTCGCCGGCATCGCGGAACGAGAGGTCACCCGTCGGCCGACACGGCTGAAGCAGGTCAAGCGACGGCCGACGACGCTGACGGACGCCGACGTCCAGCGGATCCTTGACGCGTGCGAGCGGCTCAGAGACCGGCTGCTGATGGCGTTGATGTTCGAGACGGGCTGTCGGATCGGGCAGGCGCTGGGCCTGCGGCACGAGGACATCAACACGGACCGGCGGACGCTCACGCTGCGGCCCCGGGAGGACAACGCCAACCGCGCACGCGGCAAGAGCCACGACCCGAAGGAGATCCCTGTCCGACAGACGCTGCTCGACCTCTACACGGAATATCTGTTCGCCGAGTATGGGGAGCTGGACTGCGACTACGTGTTCGTGAACCTGTGGAACGGAACCGTCGGTACGCCGATGGGGTACTGGGCCGCGATGAGTCTGGTCAAGCGGCTGCGACGGCGCACAGGGGTCGGCTTTCACCCACATCTGTTCCGGCACACTCACGCGACCGCGCTGCTGCGGGCGGGCGTGCGGCTGGAAGTGGCGAGTGAGTTGCTCACGCACCGCTCGGTCCACACCACGGCGGACACCTACGGCCACCTGGACGCCGATGACTTGGCCGAAGAACTGGACCGCGTCGGCTTCAGGGGCTCGTGGTGAGCGCCGAGGGCCGCCTGGCCGCCGTCGTCCCGTTTCCTGGAGATCCGAGGGCCGGGGCCCTGCTTGCTGTGGTGCGACCGGAGTTCCGAGTCGAGCGCTTCGTGCCGCCCGCCGGGCATTTCCTGGCCCCGACTCCGTGCGTGATCGCCCCGTGCTTGAGGAAGAATGCCTCGCACGGGTTGTGCGCCGGGCACGACGCGGCCTGGCGGAAGGCCGGTCGGCCCGAGCGGGAGGCGTGGATCGCGGACCCAGCGAACTGGCCGGCCGGGCTGAGCCTGGACGTAGCACCGTGCCTGGTCAGCGGATGCCGGTACTCCGGCGGACTCTCGGGCCTGTGTGACCTGCACCTGGCCGACCTCAACGGTCTGCACTCGCGGGGCCAGCGCATCAGCGTCCGACAGTACGCCGCCGCGGCGCCGGCCCTCTCCCATCCGGCGGCGAGACGGTGCGGCTTCCCGAACTGCGGCTACGAGATCAGCCGCAGCGGTTTGTGCGACGGGCACCACTACCGCTGGACGAAGGTCGGTCGGCCGCCGGTGGCCACGCTGCCCGCCGAGCTGACGCTCCGCAACGTCCCCAGCTTCTCCGTCGCGGGCCTGCCGCCGCTGGCGGCAGTGGAGTTCCAGTACCTGCTCCAGCTCCGCACCGACCAGCGACGCTCCAAAGTGGTCCCCAGCTCCTGGGTCCGCGCGGTCAACACCGTCATCGCCGAGGGCGTCTCCTCAGTACGGGACCATCCCGCCCACCACTGGCGTTGCCTGTCGCTCAACTACACCACCGTCCCACAGCTCTTCACCGATCTGCTGGAGGCCCTCGGCGACCTCGACGGACCAGCGGAGGAGTGGGACAGGGACGTCTGGCGCCCCGAGCGGCTCGGCTACAGCATTGAGGAGCGCCAGCGCGTCGCCCCGCTGGACTTCACCGGCATCACCCAGCCCTGGCTGAGGCAGACGGTCAAGCGCTACCTGCGGCTGCGGCTCGCGCGCACGGAACTGCGGTCGGCCGCGCGCAACCTCCACGACTTCGTGCTCTTCTCCCGGTTCCTCGCGGAGGCCCGACCCGACCGGCAAAACGACCCAGCGGTGCTGGACCGGCCGTTGCTGGAGTCCTATATCGGCTGGGTCGGCCGCAGGACGGTGGAGCAGAAGGGACCGTACTTTGGCCAGCCCGTGGCCCCGGGGAGCCGCAGCCGCCTGCTGTCGGCGGTCTCCACAATGCTCGAAACGTGGCGCCGCTACGACTGGCAGCCCGCGCTGCCCGCCGACGCCCGGATCCACCGGGACGAATACCCGCGGCCGCGCGGGCTGAAGGCCAACTTCATCGACGAGCACCTGATGGAGCAGATCGAGTCCGAGGAGAATCTGGCCCTGCTGGACCCCGAGACATGCGCCCTGGTGCTGATCTGCCGCGACGAGGGCCTGCGCATCAGCGAAGCCCTCACCTTGAAGACCGACTGCCTGAAGAAGACCCCGTCGGGCCGCTGGGCCCTGGTCCACTACAAGAGCAAGGACAAGAGCTTCCGGGCCATCCCCGCCTCCCGCGTAGTGGTGGACGCGATCCGGGAACAGCACGGCCGGGTCCGGGAACGGTTCGGCGGCGCCTGCCAGTGGCTGTTCCCCAAGGTCAGCGGGAACCCGGACGGAAAGTATCCGATGCCCTACGGCACCGTCGACACCCGATTCGACGCCTGGCTGAAGCGGATTCGCCTCATCGACTCCAACGGCGACGCCGCCGCCGTCAGCTGGCATCAGTTCCGGCACACGCTGGGCACCAGAATGGCGAATGCGGGCGTGTCCGGACGCACCATCCGCGAGGTTCTCGGGCACACCTCCTGGGCTATGCAGGAACACTACTCGCGCATCGCGGACGACACGCTTCGCCGCGAGTACGAGGAGAAGTACGAGGTCCGCTTCAACCTCAAGGGCGAGGCCGTCAAGATCCACCGCGACAGCGACCTGTCCGGCGTCGAGTGGCTCGCGGAGAAGATCGGACGCCGTCTCCACGCGGTCGCCGGCGGCTGGTGCGGACGGCACATCTCACGTCCGTGCCCAAAGACCGCAGCCGACGGCTGTTACTTCTGCGATGACTTCCAAAGCGACCTGCAGTTCCTGCCCATCCACCACGACACCCTCGCCCGCACCCGTGAGCTGCAATCCGACGCCGCAGCCGCTGGCCGATCCCGCGCTGCCGACGTCAACGCACGGCTGGCCACCGCGGTCGAGCACGTCATCGCGCGCATCACCGACCGGGAGAACAACGGACTCGCCCCAGCGTCGGACGGCCTCCCCGGCGGCCGAGACGAAACGAAGAGGGAAGCAGATGCGGGCTGACAACTCATCGCACCTGACCCAGGCCGCACAGCAACGCCGCCTGGACTGCATCGAGCGCGTCCAAGCCGTCCTGGCGACTCTAGAACGCGACGGCGGAGCGGTGACCGTCGCCAGCGTCGCCGCACGGGCCGGGGTCTCCCGCACCTTCCTCTATGACAACGCCCAGGCCCCGCTGCTGGCTAGGCTGCGCGACCTCGCGAGCAAACAGCCCGCCACGGGACGACCGGCCCTGCCCGACCACCAGCGGATCACCACCAAGTCGCACGAGACGGTGGTGCGAGCGCTGCGGGACGCCAACCGGAAACTGAACGAGGAGAACGAACGGCTCCGTAACGAACTCGCCGTGGCCCTCGGGCAGCTCCGCGACCTTCGACGAGGCATCCCCATCCCACGCGGTTAATGTCCGGTCTCGGGGTACGGCCCGGCATCGGCGAACCGGCGGATCCGGTCCTGTTCGGCGGTCTCGTCGGAGGTGTCGAAGTGCCGTACCTGGTTCCACCAGCGATCATGGTCATAGCCCTCGCAGTGGTTGAACTCGTGGGCCGTACTGCGTAGCCGCTGCCACTCGCGCACGATTGCGGCCCGCTGCCACCTCTCTGGCTGCTCCACTGTGAGCAGCGTGTACAGGAGTCCGGCCGAGTCGCAGACCAGGCGGAGCAGAGCACGCATGGCGAAGGACGTCTCACCAGCCTCGCCGACCTCTTCGTACACCCGGCCCAGCTGGACGTTGAGGAACGTCTCCAGGGCGCGGACGTCCTCGGGCTTGAGGTCTTCGGCGTAGATGAGGGTGCGTTCGGACGGAGGCGTGGTCATGCGGGTGGGTTCTCCCTTGTCAGCGGTCACGCTTTTCCCCACGATCTACATGGTCAGCGTCACGTAATTCCCCACCCTCACGGTCACGCTTCCCCATGGGCATGGAGGTTGCGAGTGGATGGCCAACGGCAGGGTAGGGCCCAACCCCGCCTCTCCCTGCCGTTCACATGAACAGCGGGTCGACGGGCGGCCATGGGTAGCCCAGTTGCTCGGCATCATGCGAACCTCCCCAGACCTCGGCGGTGGCACGGGGATCGCCCGCGGTCAGCCGCGCTTCAAGGAGCTCGGCTTGGACCGATGGGGCGTCCGCGGAGATCGGGAGGGTCATCCCGAACTGGAGCCAGGGCAGATCTGCATCGGCCCGGCTACGGGGATGCCTCAGGACGACGTGAATTCGATCGAGTTCCTTGCGGGAGGCCCAGACGCCTTCCAACTCGCAGTCCCACCTGACGAGCCAGTCCCCGCGTCCCCTCAGCCCCGCCTCAAGTAGCCGCGCAACCGCTCCTGCCAGCCACTCCCAACTGCGGTCCTCTCCGGCTCGCAGGACCTCGGCCTCGTACTGACCTGCGGTGAACCGAAGCTCCGGCAGGTCGAAGTTCTGATTGGCCAGGTCGCGCCAGCCCGCCCAGACAACATGATCCCCGTTACGCGTGACCGTCATGTACAGCGCGCCACAGCACTCCTCCACGCCGCACCCGGACCAAGCGAGACGAACCTCGTGGAGCGTCGCCGTGGCATGCAACGGCCCGTCCTGGCCCAGCAGATCCCTGGGGCCTACTCCGAGGTACCGGGAGCCTCCCACGCCACCGGGGACCATCTCGGCCAGAAGATCCCGGCCATCGACGATCGGGCGGACCTCCACGCCGCCCTCGTCGGGTGGAGGGCACGCGATGCTCAGACGGAGAAGGTCCGGTCTCGTGGTCATCGCCCAATGATCGCGAAGCTGGCTCGCAACTGTCATGTGAATTCGCGTGGCCTCCGCTCAGGGCGGTAGTTCGGGACGCCTTCAGGCACGCTGGCCCCGGACACCCCTCCGGAACGACGGGATGGCAGCTTGGGGAATTACGTGACCGTAGCCCGGGGCCATTACGTGACCGTCCACATCCCTTTCGTGCGGTGCCAATTGGATCAGCTCCCGCCGTGGACAACTCTACGGAGACGGAGCTGACACTGTCAGCCACGCAAAAGACCAGCTCAGAATGGCTGACGAGCCAGAAAGGTCCAGATAACGGCCTGGTCATCCGTCAGGAATTCCACCGGCATGCGGCGGAGCCAGCCACCCACCACGACAGAGCGTAGATCTTCGACCGAAGCTCCCAGCGAAACAGATCACCCATGCCAACGGATCACCACACGCCGACCAAGATCGAACTCAGCGCGAACCGCCGTCCTCATGTTCCCCAAGCCCGTTGCCCGGCCGGGGAGATCCCGGCCGGGCGCTCCGCCACAGAAGACCGCCTGCCGTACCGGCTCTCCGTTCAGGCGCCCAACTGCCGTACCAGTTCCCGGGCGAACGCCTCCGTCGCCGGTGCCGTCCAGCGTCTGCGATGCCGGGCCAGCCGCACCGGGACATCGGCGAAGCGCGGCCCTCGGACCCTCGTCAGCCGCCCCTGACCCAGATACTCCTCCACGGTCGTCAGCGGCAGCAGCGTCAGCCCCAGACCGGCGGCGGCGCAGGACCGTGCCGCGTCCACGCTGCCGAACCGGGTGAGCCGGGGCCGGGATTCGGGCACGGCGAGGAGCCGCCGCTCCAACTCGTCGCTGTACGAACAGCCCTGCTCCAGCAGGAAGAAGGTCTCGGTCGCCAGCCGCTCCCAGGTGACCGCGGGCGTACGCGCCGCGAGCGGATGGCGGGGAGCGCACACGAGGGCGAGCGGCTCGCGCGCGACCGGCTCGGCCGTCACATCCGGGAAGTCGGCCTCGCCCTCCAGCAGCAGCGCCAGATCGAGCCGCCCGGCCCGCAGCCCCTCGACGCACTCCGAAGTCCCGGCCGCGTGCAGGTCGACGTCCACCTCGGGATGGTGGGTGCGCAGGGCCGCGATCACGCCCGGCAGTCTGGTCGCGCACAGGGACTCCGGGGTGCCGACCCGCACCCGCCCCCGTACGACACCGTCACCCGCGCCGCCACCGGCCCGCAGCCGCGCCACGGCGTCGAGGACCTCCTCCGCGCCTTCCAGCAGACGCCGGCCCGACTCGGTGAGCAGCGTGCCGGTGGGCAGCCGGTCGAAGAGCCGGGTGCCCAACTCCCGCTCCAGGGTGCGGATGTGCACGGTGACGGTGGACTGGGCGAGGTGCAGTTCGGCGGCAGCGGCGGTGAAGCCACCGGTCCGGGCGAGGGTCGTGAAGGTGCGCAGCAGTCGGGTGTCCACGGTGTCAGCCTAGGCCGCCCATCGACTTTTCCGATGGACTGGATCGAAACCAATCGTTGGACTCGATCACCGCGCGGTGACAGCGTGGAGCCATGACCAGCGACCCGCACGACGCCCACAACACCCACGACGCCCACGACGCCCACGACGCCCACGACGCCCACGACGCCCACGACGCGAACGGAACGAGCCCCGTGGACCACCCCGAGCCGTCGGCAGGCACGTCACGCCCCGAGACCCCGCTTCCCGAGATCCTTCGCTATTCGTCCTTCACCCACGACCCGGCGGGCGGCAACCCGGCCGGGGTGGTGCTGGACGCCTCGGGGCTCGACGACGTGACGATGCTCGCGATCGCCGCCGAGGTGGGCTATTCGGAGACGGCCTTCGTCACCGCCGCCGACGAGACCGCGCGCCGGTTCCGGGTGCGCTACTTCAGCCCGCTCGCCGAGGTGGCCTTCTGCGGTCACGCGACCGTCGCCCTGGCCGTGGCGCTCGCCGAGCGGCTGGGCCCCGGCGGGATCCTCCTCGACACCCTGGCCGGCGAGATCCCCGTCGCCACGACGGTCGACGACGCCGACGGCACGGCCCGTGCCACCCTGACCAGCGTGCCGACCCGCTCCCGCCCCACCACGGCCCCCGAACTGGACGCGGCCCTGAAGGCCCTCGACTGGTCCCCCGACGACCTCGACCCGGCGCTCCCGCCGCACGTGGCCTTCGGCGGCGTCGACCACCTGGTCCTGGCCGCCGGCTCCCGCGCCCGCCTCGCGGACCTGGACTACGACTTCGACGGCCTCGCCGAAGTGATGCGGCGACACGACTGGACGACCGTCCACCTGGTGTGGCGCGAGTCCCCGGAACACTTCCACGCCCGGGACCCGTTCCCCGTGGGCGGCGTCGTGGAGGACCCGGCGACGGGCGCGGCGGCAGCCGCCTTCGGCGGTTACCTCCGCACCCTCGGCCTGGTCACCGCCCCGGCCACCGTCACGATCCGCCAGGGCGAGGACATGGGCCGCCCCAGCGACCTGCGGATCGACGTGTCCCCCGAGGACCCCCGCACCCGGGTCACCGGCCAGGCGGTCCCGATCGACTGACCCCACACACCCATTGCGGGTGCCCTCCGAACGCACTCCCCCAGTGCTTGGCCCTCATCCAGCCGCGACACAGGAGCGGACGGAGACCGCCATGGGCGACGCGCCCCAGCCCCCGCGGCGCCCACCGCCCCCGCACCTCCCGGCCCCCTCTCCTCCTTCGCCCGCTTCGTCCGCTTCGTCCTCTTCGGCGGCGGAGTCGGCCTCCTCTCCAGCGGCGCGGTGGCCCTCCTCGCCGGCCCGATGCCCTGGACGCTGGCCAACGCGGTCATCGCCATCGCCTCCACCCTCCTCGGCACCGAACTCCACGCCCGCTTCACCTTCGCCGCACCCCACCGCCCCGGCCGGCGCGAACACTGGCAGTCCGCCGGCTCGGCCGCCGCCTACGCGGCCACCACCGCCGCGACGCTCGTCCTCCACCTGCTCCAGCCCTCCCCCGGCGCCCTGGCCGAACAGGCCGTCTACCTCACCGCCTCCGCCCTCGCCGGCGTCATCCTCGCCCAGATGACCACCGACTTCGGCGGCTACGCCCTCCCCTCCGAGAACGGCTTCAAGGTCGTCATGGCCATCGGCGCCGGCGCCGCCCTCCTCGCCTTCTTCCTCGCCTCCTTCGTCCCGAAGCACCGCCCGGCCGTCCGCGCCCCGGAGGGCCCGGCCGGGGAAGGCCCGGCCGGCGAGCGGGCGGAGGTCGCCGGGGCGGCCAAGGCGTGACGCACACAGCCCCTCGCACGGCGAACGCGAAACCCCCAGGCCCAGGGCCTGGGGGTTCGTTGCTGTCGAAGGCGAGGCTTCCGTTACGGCGCGTTGATCAGGTCGTGCGGCGGTACCTGGACCGTGCGGGCGCCCTCCTTGCCACCGAGGATCACCTTGCGCAGGGCGATGTTGTTCTTGTGGTTGGTCTCCTGGAGACGGTTCTCCGGGTTGGCGATGACCTGGATGTAGTACGTGCCGTTCGGCAGATCGGTGATGTCGAAGGACTGGCCGGGACGGTACTGGGTGTACGTGTCGCCGGAGCCGACGTCGAGGACCTCACGCACGGAGATGGCGTCCTGCGAACCGCACGCGGTGGACAGGTCGGTGTTCTGCGGGGCCCAGTTGGCGTTCTTCACCGTGTAGTCGATGGCGTCCGTGTTGGCCAGGCAGAACGCCTCCTTGCCGGAGCGCACCTGCTTCGTCTGGTCCGCGCTGAGCAGGCGGTAGCTGGCGAAGTCCGTGAAGTGCCAGTGCTCGTGGCCCTCGCGCGGGTCCCACTCCATGGTGCCGGTGGGGGTGTAGCCGATCTGCTTGCCCTTGGCGTCGTAGAAGTACTGGTACGCGTCCATCAGGTCGGCGCCGGGCTTGCGGAAGCCGTCGACGACGAGGGGCGCGGGGCCCGCGTTCCAGACGTTGGCGCTGAAGGCGAGGTAGTCCTTGCCGGGTACGTCGCCGTCCTCGCCGTCGGTGATGGCGATGTCCCACGCGGGCAGCGACCGCAGGTCCGGCTTGGGAACGTTCTTCGGGACGCTCGCCTTGCCGGTGGGCCGCTTGGCGTTGGCCTTCAGCGGGGACGCGATGCGGGAGCCGTCGGTGTGGCCGGCGCCGTCGCCCAGGTGCTTGGCGCGGCCCCGGTCGACGAGGGCGTAGGGAAGCTCGGGCGGCGTCGGGGCATCGGCGCCGCGCGGGCCGAAGTGGTGGGTGTCCGGGA
The DNA here is from genome assembly GCF_001550375.1 of Streptomyces europaeiscabiei. Taxonomy (GTDB): domain Bacteria; phylum Actinomycetota; class Actinomycetes; order Streptomycetales; family Streptomycetaceae; genus Streptomyces; species Streptomyces europaeiscabiei. Next base: position 17,770 of record NZ_LRTR01000641.1, read on the forward strand.
CCGGCTGTCCGATCTGGGTGGACTGCGCGGCGTGGCCGCCACCGTGGCCGCCGTGGTGACCGGAGGACGACGAGGTCTTCGACGGGGCCAGGCCGGCCCCGCCACCCTCGCCGCCCTCGCCGCCCTCGGTGTCCTCCCGTACCGTCACCTTGATGGTCGGCCGGTCGTCGGGGATGCCGAACAGGGTGCGGTACTTCTTCGCCACCCGCACCTGGGCGGTGTACTCGCCCGCCGGCAGGTCCACCGTCCGGTCGTAGTCCCAGTTGGTGGTGTTGGTGGCCCAGCCCTTCTCGACGCCCCACACCGAGCCCAGCGTCCACGGGTTGGTGGAGCAGCTCTGCGGATAGTGGTTGGTCGCCGGGGCGTTCGGGCGGATCCGGCCCGAGGCGTTGTTCGGACAGAAGTTGCCCTTGCTCTTCACCACCTCGGCCCCGGCCGCGTTCTTGACCGAGATCTCCAGGAAGCCGGGCAGCCCGGAGAAGTCGTCGACCGTCCCGGCGGGAAGCGTCTTCGTCTTCACGGTCTTGCCGTTGCGGAGGATCTGCTTGGCGACGACCGGGGTCTTGTACGACTTCCGCGTCACCTGGAACTCCAGGGGCGCGTTGTCGACCGAGACGTACGTGCCGAGCTGCAGGCTGACGCCCTCGGACCACTCGTAGCGGGTGAGCGTCACGGATTTCGACGCGGCGATCAGCTTGAGCTGCGGCTTCCCGGGCGTCGCGGCGGGCGCGGCACCGGCGCCGGGGGCGGCTCCAGCCATGGCGGCCACCACGGTGAGCGACGCCAGGGTGGCGAGGCCGGGGCGCTTCAGTCGGCTGAGGCGGTCCTGACCTCTCGTCCGGCCGGTCGCCCCCTCGGCCGCCCCGTCGTTCACCGGACTGTTCGAACTGTTCGGACTGGTCATCTGGCTGGTCATCGGTTCCTCGTCTTCGAGTGCCATGGTCAGTGGCATCGGACTGGACAACCCACGGACGACGGCCGGCCGGACCGGTCGGCCGACCGGAAGCCCGGCCGACCGCTCGGGCGCGCCCCAACACGCCTCGGGCGGGCCGGACTCGACCCGTCCGCTCTGTGAGCAATCTGTGAGACCGGTAAATGACGGGCGGGGGTTGCCTGTTGATGCGGAATTCGCCGAAAGGAGGGTGCGCACGCGTCAAACACATGCCGGCACATCCCTGCGGGACCGGCCCCAAGTCCCCGGCGAATCCGCGCAGGAGCGTCACACAGCCTGCACACAGCCCTGAGAATGCCTCGTTAGCGTTGCTGACGGCTCGATCCGCTCGATCCCACGTGCGAACGTGGCGTGACCGGCCCTGCGGCCCGGCGGGTCGACGGCATGTCAACACAGGAAGACCTCGATGGACTACTGCACCTCATGTCGCCGACATCTCAACGGCGCCCTCGTGTGTCCCGGCTGTGGCGCCTACGCGCCCGACATAGCCCCGGCCACGATCGACAGCCGTGTCGCCCCGTCCCGGCCGACCGGGACGACGGCCGGGACGGTCATGATCCCGCTGCCTCCGACGACACCGGCGGCACCGATGGTGCCGACACTGGCGGCGGAGACCTGGGGGTACGGGGCGACGGACGGCGGTTGGCCCGACGGGCCGGTGGCGGACGAGCCGGTGGCGGACGGGTCCGCTGCCGACGGATTCACGGCCGACGGGTTCGCGACCGACGGATTCACGGCCGACGGGTTCGCGACCGAGGCGTTCGCGACCGCCGGGTCGGCGTCCGGCATCAGAAACGTCGAGATGGAGGCGGACGCCGTCGCCGACATGGACGTGGACGTGGCGGGTGTTCCGGCGGCGCCGCAGGGGCGGGCCGCGCGGCGGCGTCAGGTGGCGCGGTGGAAGAAGAACCAGCGCCGGGCCGTGGTCGCGACCGCGGTCGCGCTGGTCGGCGGCGGTCTGACCGTCCTGGGGATGGACCGGCAGTCCACCGACCGCACCCAGGCGGCCACGGCACCGGACGCCGAGAGCCTGGGCTCCGTCGAGGAACAGGGCTCGCAGCGCGGCCGTACGCCGGCGACGGAGACCGACGACGCGCGGCGCACCGCGGACACCCCCACCACGTGGTCCCCGTCCGGCGACACCTCCCGTGACCGCTCCGCCGCGGACCGGCCGAACTCCCGCCCGAACCACCCCAACTCGCCCCACACGGCGTCGGCCGACCAGTCCGCCCAGAAGGCCCGGACCGGCTCCTCCGCCACCGACGGGACGGCCGGCGACACCGCCACCCCGACGGACGAGACGACCACGCCCCCGGCCACCGACGACTCCAGCCCCTCGGCGGACACCGGCACGAGCACGGGCTCGGACACCGGCACCGGGACCGACACCGGTGCGGACTCCTCGGGGAGCGGCACCGACACCGGCTCGGACAGTGGGACGGAGACGGGGACGTCGGACGGCTCCGGCTCCGGCTCCGGCTCCGACACGGCGACGACGTCACCTTCGGGGCTGTGCCTGCTCGGCATCGTGTGCGTGAGCTGACGTACGGCCGTACGACCGACCGGATGCACAGGGGCTGACCGCTGCCAGGCGGTCAGCCCTCCTCTGTCCCCACCGTCGCTCTTCCGTCGGTGTTCGTCGGCACTCTCTGCGTCTCAGTGCCCCTGCGCCCCAGTGACCCTGCTTCTCAGTGCCCTTGCGCCTCAGTGCTCGTCGGCCATCGGGCGTGGCCAAGAACGTCCGCTGACGCGTTCGATGTCGGTGTTGAACCGCTCCAGGTCGGCGACGAAGCGCCGGAGGCGTTCGGCGGGCCAGTCGGCGATGACGCCGGTGAGGCCGACGACGAACTCCTCCCGCTGCTCGGCGAGACGCGCCGACCCCTTGTCGGTGACACGGAACTTGCGGGCCACTCCCCCGTCGGGGTCGAGGGTCCGCTCCACCAGGCCCTCCCGCAGGAGCGCCGAGGTCTGCCGGGTGAACGTGGACGCGTTGAACCCGAACGCCTCCACGAAGTCCGGGATGGACATGGGCCCTTGGGCCTCAAGCCTGCTGAGCAGGACATAGGCGCTGCGGTCCAGGGCACCGCCGTCGCGGACGCCACGGGGCGTCGACGTCTCGCGGTTCCGCGTCAGGATCAACAGCTCCCGCTCGATGCGCTCCCCCGCCTCTCGGGCATCCACCGGTCTCCTCCTGCCTGTCAGGCCTCCATGGGCCCCTCACCCTACGTCGAGATTGCGCCATGCATGGAGAGTGCATGATGCACCATTGATGCATCATGCACTACCTGTGTAGCGTGCATTTCCATCTCCCTCCACGCCCCCACCCCCCATCAGGAGATGCGACATGAGCCAGGTCGAGACGAGCGGCGACAGGACGAGCGGGAACGACCGGCCCCGGGCCGGGACGGGTCCGGACGACGAGGTGGTCCGGCTGCCGATGACCAGTGACGGCCCCCTGGACCCGCCCGCCACATGGGAGCGGCTGCGCGCACGGTGCCCGGTGGCCACGGTCGAGTTGCCGAGCGGCGACAGGGCGAAGTTCGTGAGCCGTTACGACGACGTCCGCGCCCTGCTCTCCGACCCCCGCTTCGCCCGTCCGCGTGCCGGGGACGACACCGCGCGCCTCTCCGCCGACGGCTCGGGCGGTGTCGCGGCCGACGCGTCCCCCGAGTACGCGCTGGCGATCCCGGAGACCGGCGAGCCACATCTGCGCTGGCGGCGCCAGGTCGGCCGGTACTTCACCGCGAAGCGCATGGCGGCCCTGCGCCCCGGCATGGCGAGGATCGCCGAGTCCCTGCTCGACGACATAATCGAGCGCGGCCAGCCCGCCGACCTCAAGGCGGCCCTCGGCTTCCCGCTCCCGGTGTACGTCATCTGCGATCTGCTCGGCGCGCCGGCCGAGGACCGCGACCGCTTCTCGCACTGGTCCGACGCGTTCCTGAACGTCAGCCGCTTCTCGAAGGAGGAGACGCGGGCGGCGTTCACGGAGTTCGCGCGGTACATGGCCGAACTCGTCGCGGCGAAGCGGGCCGAGCCGGGCGAGGACCTGCTCAGCATGCTGATCGTGGAGAGCGCCGCGCTGCCGGAGGCCGAACGGCTCACCGAGGCCGAACTCCTCGCCACCGGCATGGGGTTGCTGGTGGCCGGCCACGAGACCACCGCGAACATGATCGGCAAGATGGCCGCGCTGCTGCTGGCCGACCGCAGCCGGTGGGAGCGGCTGCTCGCCGACCCCTCCCTCGTCCGTACGGCGGTGGAGGAGGTACTGCGTTTCGACGCCAACCTCGGCGGTTTCGGGATGCGGCGCTATCTGAGCGAGGACGTGGACCTCGACGGGGAGCTGCTGCCCGGCGGCACCACGGTCTTCTGCGGCATGTCCTCCGCCAACCGCGACGACCGGGTGTTCGCCTCCCCCGCCGAGATGGACCTGACCCGCAGCCCCAACCCGCACCTCACCTTCGGCGCCGGCCCCCACTCCTGCCTCGGCCAGGCCCTCGCCCGCACCGAGCTGCAGGTCGTCCTCGAAGTCCTGCTCCGCACCCTCCCCACCCTCGAACTCGCCGTCCCAGCACAGGAGTTGCGCAAGGTCGAGGGTCTCCTCGTGGGAGGCCTGCGCGAGGTGCCGGTGCGCTGGTGAAGAAGGGGAGGGAAGTCTCATGAAGGTCCACGTCGACGAGACGAAATGCTGCGGCGCCGGGCAATGCGTCCTGATCGCCCCCGAGATCTTCGACCAACGGGACGAGGACGGCATCGTCGTACTCCTCGACCCGGCCCCCACCCCGCCCCACCACCCGGCCGTCCGCGAGGCGGCGGCGGTCTGCCCGGCTGCGGCGATCACCCTCGACGACGGGACATGAGCCACCGGTCCGCCGAACGTGAATCAGCGAGCCCTCGCCTGTCGCCCTGCCCGCTACCCTCTCGCCGCCCGATGTGGCCCCAACTCGGCTAGTACGTCACCGAGTTGCTCGGAGGTGAGGGCGGACCCCGGCAGGAGCGGCGGGGGTGTGGCCGTGGATGCGGGCGGGCGGAGGCTGTCCAGGAGGAGGGCCAGGGGGCGGCGCCAGGCGTCGGGAGCGGTCACGGTGGTGAGGGCGGGGACGGCACGGCCCAGGGCGGCCAGGGCGAAGAGGACGTCCTCGGTGGTGACGTCGGCCCGGACCGTGCCCTCGTCGCGGCCTCGCGCCAGCAGGTGGTCCACGGTCCGCCGGTTGTGCTCGTGCACGTCCTCAAGGACGTCGACGCCCCGCACGTGCGTGGTCATGAGGTCGTTCGTGCCCCGGTCGGCCGCCAGCGTGTCGAAGACCGCCCCGAGGTATTCGTGCAGCCCGGTCCAGGCGTCCGGCGCGTCGCGGACCCGGTCCCCGATGGCCATCGTGCCCGCGAGCTGGTCGTGGAAGACGGCGTCGATGAGGGTGGCGCGGCTCGGGAAGTGCCGGTAGAGCGTCGCGTTCCCCACCCCCGCCCGGCGGGCGATCACATCCAGCGGCGCTTCGAGCCCCTGCTCGGTGAACACCTCGTGGGCCGCGGCCACCAGCAGCTCCCGGTTCCGCTGCGCGTCACGCCGCCGCGGCGACGGTGTCGCACGGCCCGCACCGACGGTCATCCTGATCCTCCGCGATAAACGGGGACTCCACCCCGGTGCCGATGTCCCGATGTTATCGTCGAGCCAGAAAATGGGGAGCACTCCCCATATCTCTGTTCCCCTCCGGGACACGGCACAGGAGGTACAGCGTGGGCGGCGGTACGGCACTGGTACTCGGCGGCGGAGGCCCGGTCGGCTGGGCGTGGATGAGCGGGGTGCTCGCCGGCCTCACGGACGCCGGGGTCGACCTCGACCGGGCGGACGTCGTCATCGGCACCTCGGCGGGCGCGATCCTCGGCTCCCGGCTCGCGACCGGCGAGACACCGGGCGAGATCTACGAATGCCAGCTCGTCGGCGCCGACCGGATCGCCATGAACGTCACCTTCTCCCAGACCCTCCGCTTCCTCTGGGCCGCCCTCGGGTCCCGCGACCCCGACCGCTCCGTACGCCGCCTCGCCCGCGCCGCCCTGGCCGCCCACCCCGAACCCGACCCCGGCTTCCTCGACGTCCTACGACCGCTCCTGCACGGCGCGGAGAACGGAGGACCGGCAGAGACGGCGGGGCATGCCGGGCAAGAGACGGCCGGGCATGCCGGGCAGCCGGAGGCTCGCCCACCGCACGTGACTCGCCCAGCGCACGTGACTCGCGCGGCCCGCACGGCCCACACGACTGGCGGCTGGCCCGAACGGGCCCTGCGCATCACCTCGGTCGACGCCCTGACCGGCGAAGTGACCGTCTTCGACGCCACCTCGCAGGTCACGCTGCTCGAAGCGGTGGCCGCCAGTTGTGCCGTACCGCTGGTCTCGGCGCCCGTCGCGGCGGCCGGACGTCGCTGGCTGGACGGCGGCTGCCGCTCGACCGCCAACATCGACCTGGCCGGCGGCTACGAACGTGTCCTGGCCGTCGCGCCGATCCCGAGGGCCGTGGGCCCTCACCCCACTGCCCAGCAGCAGGCCGCCGAACTCTCCGCCGGGGGCGCCGCCATGGTCCTCCTCACCCCGGACTCCGTCTCCCGCCGGGCGATGGGCCGAGACATGACCGCCGACTCCCGCCGCCCTGGCGCGGCCCGCGCCGGCCACGCGCAGGCGACGGAGGCGGCAGGGCACGTAGCCGAGATCTGGCCCGGCCGCGCGCAGCCGGGCGCGGCGAGGGAACCCGAGGACCGTTGACGGCCCAGCACCCGCAGCCGAGAACCCCGCAACCCACCACCCCGCCGGCACAAACAGCCCTGACCAGCACAAACACCAACCGAGCCTTTTCACGCCAGAGCTACCTACGACAAACCAAGCCCCGCTGGAACCGGTCACCCGACCTCTCAACAAACCAGCAACACACCAGGCCAACCGCCGCTCCGTACACCAACAAACACCCCCTCGAGCGTCAGCAGGGCTTCTCTTCGCATGGGTGCCCCCAGGGGCAGTGTCAGGGCGCGGGCTGCACGTCGCGGGTGCCCAGCAGGTGGCCGATGACAGACGCCCTCCGAACGTCACCGCCGCCGTGAGCCACTGGGGAACATCACAGTCGGGAAGGGTTTGGCCCGCGGGAAACGAAAAGTACCTTGTTGTGCTGATCAGCTTTTTCTTCTCGTGTGCGAAAGAGGCCACGCCGATGGGGCGTCCTGAACTGCCGGTCGATCCGGCGGCCGGTCCGGTGCAGCGACTCGCCCATGATCTTCGCGAGCTGCGCCGTTCGGCGGGTGGCGTGTCGTACCGGACCATGGCGAAGAAGGCCGGCTTCTCGGTGACGACCCTGGCGAAAGCTGCGAACGGCGAGCGGCTGCCGTCGTTGGCCGTGTTCCGGGCGTACGTCCAGGCATGCGGCGCCGACCCCGTTCCGTGGGAGGAACGGTGGGCGGAGGCCGAGGCGCTGGCCGGGCAGGAGAGGCAGGAGGAGGCCGACGCCGCTCCGCCCTACCGTGGCCTCGCGCGCTTCGAGCCGGATGACTGTGAGCTGTTCTTCGGCCGGGACCGGGTGATCGACGAGCTGAGCGAGCTGGGGTCGGGGTCCCCGTTCGCCGTGGTGTTCGGGGCGTCCGGCAGCGGCAAATCCTCCCTGCTGCGGGCCGGTCTGATTCCCCTGCTGCGGGAGAAGATCGCGCAGCAGGGCTGTACGGCGGTGCTTCGCATCATCACTCCGGGGGCCCGGCCCGCCGCCACCTACGGACATCTGTTGGCGCCGGAAGCCGACGATCCGGAGTGCTGGGTGGTGGTGGATCAGTTCGAGGAGGTCTTCACCCTCTGCCGCGAGCGCGCTGAGCGGGACCGCTTCCTCGACCTTCTGCTCGCCGCGCGGGCCCCGGGAAGCCGACTGCGCGTGCTCATCGCCGTACGGTCCGACTTCTATGCGCGGTGCGCCGAGCACCCGCGACTGGCGGAGGCGCTGCACGGGAGCGGGCTGCTGGTCGGTCCCATGACCGCGGACGAGCTGCGTGAGGTGGTGATCGGTCCCGCGCAGGCGGCCGGGCTCATCGTGGAGCGGACGCTGACGGCGCGGATCGTCGAGGAGGTGCTCGACGAGCCCGGCGGACTGCCGATGTTGTCCCACGCTCTGTTGGAGACCTGGCGGCGGCGCAAGGGGCGGATGCTGACCCTGGCCGCGTATGAAGCGGCCGGTGGGGTACGGGGCGCGATCGCGGCCAGCGCCGAGGAGGCGTACGGGGAACTCTCACCGGCGCAGGCGCGCGCCGCCCGGCATCTGCTCCTGCGGATGGTCGAGCCCGGCCAGGGCAACGCCGACACGCGCCGCCCGCTCAGCTGGGAGGAAATGGCCGGGTGGGAGGACCCCGACGTGCGGGCCGTCGCCGGGCGGCTGACCCGGGCCCGGCTGCTGACCACCGACGACGACGGTGTGCAGCTCGCCCACGAGGCGCTCATCACCTGCTGGCCACGGCTGCGCGAGTGGATCGAAGCGGACCGGGAGCGGCTGCGCCACCACCGGCAGCTGACCGACGCCGCCCGCACCTGGCTGGAGCATGACCGCGACCCGGGCACGCTCTACCGGGGCACCCGCCTGGCGCGGGCCGAGGAACTGTTCGCGGGCGACGACCGCGGCTACGACGGTCTGACGTCCGAGGAGAGTGCCTTCCTGGTCACCGCGGCGGAGCAGCGGGCGACGGAGGAGCGGGCCGCCGCCAGGGCCCGGCGCCGCAGCCGCACGCTCACGGCCTCGCTCTGCGCCGTACTGGCGGTGGCCCTGGTCGTCGGCCTGACCGCCGTGCGGCTGCGTCAGGACAGCGAGAAGCAGACCACCGACACGGCGGCCCGACGGGTGGCCGCGGTCGCCGACGCGCTGCGTACCACCGACCCGCGCACCGCGATGCTGCTCGGCGTCGCCGCATGGCGCCTCTCTCCCCTGCCGGAGTCGCGCCGGGCCCTGCTGGGCGCGCTGGCCCAGCGCGAACTGGGCGACTTCACCGACCCGGCGCCCGGTGACGAACCGGCCCGGTTCCTCGACAGCTCCGGGCGCACCCTGCTCAGCACCAGCGACAACACCACCTGGCGGAGGTGGGATGTGGACACTCACCGCCGTATCGCCTCGGGGCCGGTACCTCGCGGGGCGGTAGTCAGGGCGAGTCCGGACGGCCGGGTGCTCCTCATTTGGACCGCTGACAGGACCGAGCGGCTGTGGGACACCCGAACGGGGCGCTGGGTCGGGGACCCGTTGCCGTTCGGGTCCACCGTGGGCTTCGGGGCGAGGGGCCGTCATTATGTGGTGTGGAGCCGGGACGACGACCGGGCTCGGCTCTACTCCCTCGCCGACGGCCATGTCGTCTTCCGGACCCCGTCGGCCGGCGGTGGAGAGCTCGTTCACGCTGCGGCCGACGACGGCCGGCTGCTGGCGGTCTGCCCGCGCGGCCGGTCCCCGCAGGTCTGGGACACCTCCACGCGCACCGTGCGGCGCGGTGCCTGGACCAACGCCCGCGGCGTCTGCGGTGACGGCTTCCTGGGCTTCACCGGCGGTCGGCTCCTTTCTCGCACCGGGGACCGGGCGCGTGTATGGGACACCACGTCAGGACGAGAACTCGCCGACGTCGCCGACCCGGGTGGCACCGTCGTGAGCGCGGACGGCTCGTATCTGGCGACCAGCGGCAGCCAAGAGATCAGGGTGTGGCGCCTGCCGGCCGGCGGCGCCCCCGTTCTTCGACACCCCTTGCCCAGCGCGTCGCCCGTCCGCCTCGCCTGGGACTCCAGGCGGCCCGTGCTGCGGTACCTCGAAGGAGGCACGGTCCACACCCTCGACCTCACGTCGACGCTCACCCGCGACTGGCGCACAAGTCCGCTCGCCGGGGTCCGGCTCAGCCCCGACGGCAGGACACTCGCCACCGCCGAACGCACCGGTGACCGCTACACCTTCCAGCTGCGAAACACGCGCGACGGCCGACTCCTGCGAACCCTGCCGGCCCCGCCAAATCCCGTCTTCCGCACCGGCGAGTCGACGGTCCCCGTAGACATCGCCGAGCCGTTGCTGTCCTTCAGCCCCGACGGACGCATGTTCGCCTACGGAATCTCCATCCCCCTCTGGGACGCGGAGAAGCAGCCGCTGACGGTGTGGGACGTGACCGCCGGACGCACGAAGACCACCGTGGACCTGGCGACGGCGTCCGGGGTGCCTGTGGACGAGATCGCCCTGGGACCGGGCGGCCGTACGCTCCTCACCGCACGTTTGACCGAGGACGGCTACTTCAACGAAATATGGGACACCAAGCGGCAACGGAGGACGGCGCTCCTCCCCCGCCCGGGCGGCTATAGTCTGGCCGTCAGCCCCAACGGCAGGCTCCTCGTGACCGACAACCGTGTCGTACGAGCGGGCCGGTTGCAGGCCCATGACCTCGTCCAGCGCGACAGCATCGACGAAATCTCCTTCGCTCCCGACGGCTCCGGACTGGCGGCCGGCGCCGGGACAGGTCGAGTGGCCCTCTGGGACGGCGACCTCCGACACCAGGCGGGCATTTTGAGGAACGTCTTCCCGGGGCCCGTCGATCCGGCCTCCGGCTCAGGCGAGTCGATCACGGCTCTCGCCTTCAGTCCGGACGGCGACACGCTCGCCGTGGGCGGCGACGCGGGCACCCTCCAACTCTGGGACATCGCGACCCAGCAACCTCTCGGTCCGCCTCTGCCCACGCCCGGTGGCAGCATCGACACCCTCGCCTTCAGCCCGGACAGCACCCTGCTGTACGCGGGCGGCAAGCGCGTACCGCTCCAGCGGTACGTCGTGGATCCCGACCGAGCGGTGTCCCTCGTCTGCGCCCGTGCCGGGAACACGGAGCTGACCCGGGCGCAGTGGCGCACCTACGTTCCGGACCGGCCGTACCGGCGGGTCTGCCACTGACCGTCTCCGTGGATCATGAAAGTGCCGGGTCGGCTGCCCAGTACGCCGAGTACCGCCTGCACCAGCCCATGCCGTCCGACCTCGATCCAGCACAGGACTTGCCCCGGTACGACGCGTACCCGCCCTCCCGTCACATTCCTCGCCGGGACGAGGACCCGGGGTCGGACGCTTCCGCCGGTCGCTGACACCAACTGCTGCCCGAACGACTCCTGCAGCCTGTTTCTCACTGCCGTGGCCTGGCCGGCGCCGCCATCGCTCCGGGAAACGTGCGGCGGCGCAAGCGCGCGGGCGAGGGCTTCGGCCCCACCGGCACGAAGAGGCGGGCAGGGCATCGTGCAGGTTGCCGTGCAGCCCCCGTACGCCGGTGGCGCCCTGCATCAGCGTGTCGAGCGCCAGATGTTCCTCACAGGTGTCGATAGCGGGCTGCGTGGCGAGTTCCGCGACCCGTCGCTTGCGCGCACTGCTCGCGTCCACAGTCGTGGTCTCGGGGGTGAACGCCAGTGAGGCAGACACAGGAAGCGACGAAAACCCCATATCCGGACAAGCAATTGGAACTCGACCCTCCGGAATTGTCTGCGGTGGCAAAAGGGGGCTGTAAAACAACTTCCCGGCTGTGAGCGTCGGTCGTGACATCGCTGCACGTCGAACGGTTCCGGAGCACACCTTGCCCATCAGCGTCCTGGCCGCGGTCACTTTGTCCGTCCTCCTCGGATTCCTGGTGCCCTTCGTCGGCAAGAAGCACGTCGGCTCCCCACAGGTCCGCTGGGATATCAACCGCGGCCCGGGCGCCTACCTGACCATGCTCGACCAGTTGCGGAAGCTCGCCGCAACCTCCGCCGACGGCCGCCACACGACCAACGCCGACACCGGGATGAACCTCGCCGTCACCGACACCCCGGAGAGCCGGAGTTTCGCCGACATTGTGATCAGTAGCGGCAACCGAGCCCCCACGGTGCATGCGACCGTACGGCTCAGCGACTTCTACGTCGTGCGGTTCTTCTCCAGTGACACCTCACACGACTTCGTCCTGAACCTCACCTCCGACGTCCCCCACAAGGACGACGCCACCCACGACAACTGGTTCCTCGGCAAAGAGGACTACGACGCCCTCACCCGCGTCGCGAACCAGTCGCTGGCCGCCGTCAATCTGAGCGGGTCCAGCCTCGAGAGCAGCCTCAAAGACCTCGGCATCGGAGGCACCGACCGCACCGCCCAGGCGCGCGGCATGCTGCGCTACATCATCGCCATCTCCGAGGCCTCACGGTTCCGCCCCATCGCCAACCACATCGCGAGCGGCATGGACAACGGGTCCGAGGTCTTCCTCACCGCACAGGAGGTAGGCCTGATGTGCAACCAGGACTCGTCCGGTCGCATGTGAGCACTGCGCGTTGGGATCGTTGATGTGGACAGGGGCCGGGGTGATCTGGCGGATGCCGAGTGGGAACGACTGCGGCCGTTCCTGCCGCTCAGCCACAGGCGTTGTGGCAGGTGGCGGCATCACCCGGCAGATGATCGACGGGATTCCGCGCCAGGTATGGACAGGCGCTCAGCGGCGTAACCTGCCCGAACGGTCCGGTCCGTGGAAGACCGTGTGCAGGCCACACCGATTGTGGTCGGCCGACGGGCCCTGGGAGCGCCTGCTCCAGCAGGTCCAAGCCCAGGCTGACGCTGCGGGCGAGATCGACTGGGACATCTCGGTCGACTCCACCATCGTGCGGGCGCACCAGCATGCTGCTGGCGCCCGCACCGATCCACCGCCGGCTCCCTCTCAAAGGGGGACGCACCCCAAACCTGGGCGGCTGTGAGGTGAAGCGGGGGGTGCCCCCGTCTGACGACAAGGGCGGTGCGAGCATTTCCATGGGGCGGCGAACGATGCCGGAGGGACGGCAGGGCGTGGCGAACGCGGAGCAGGGCAGACCGGGCGGTGCCGTGGGCACGGGTGCGGCGGCCCGGTTGGGGACGGTTCGCGTCGTGCTCTGGCTGGTCGCCGCGGTCCTGGCGGCGCGGCAGATCGCGGTCGTGCTGCACACGGCCAGTGGGGAGCGGCTGACCGACCTGGAGACCTGGGTCGGACCGGACGGTGTCCTGCATGTCACGGGTTCGCTGTACGACTCGACGCGGTTCGCCGGTACGCCGTTCGGCGGCCTCGTCCTCAAGCCCCTCACCCGTGCGACGGAACAGGCGCTCGGCTGGGGGTGGACCTTCGGCACCCTCCTCCTGGTCGTCGCCCTCGGCCTGGTCGCCGCCCGCGCCCTGCCCCAGCCCGTCACCCGCCGC
>NZ_LRTR01000642.1 GCF_001550375.1 Streptomyces europaeiscabiei
AGGGGGGTGATCTGGCTGGTGGGGGTGGGGAGGGTCTTGGTCCAGTTGGTGGTGTGGCCCTGGACGTGGAGGAGGCTGAGGTTGTGCAGGAGTTGTGTCAGGGTGCCGTGGTTGCGGGTGAGGGTGCCGACGACGATGCCGTTGTGTTCGGTGGCGGCGTTGGTGAGGGGCATCGTCAGTACGGGGTGGGCGCTGATTTCGATGTAGGTGGTGTGGTGGTCGGTGAGGAGGTGGGTGAGGGCTTGGTCGAAGCGGACGGTGTCGCGCAGGTTGCGGCACCAGTACGGTCCGTCGAGTTGGGTGCCGGGGGTGGGTTGTCCGGTGACGGTGGAGTAGAAGGCGGTGTTGGTCTGGGTGGGGGTGATGTTGGTGAAGCCTGCGGCGAGGTTGGGCAGGAGGGGGTCCATGTGGGCGTGGTGGGAGGCGTAGTCGACGTTGATCTTGCGGGCGTAGACGTTGCGCTCTTGCAGCTCGGACACCAGTTGGTCCAGTGCTCCGGCTTCGCCGGAGATGACGGTTGAGGTTGAGGTGTTGATGGCGGCGATGGAGAGGGTTTGGCCGTAGGGGGCGATGAACTGTTCGACTTCGGCTTGGGGGCGTTCGATGAGGGCCATGCCGCCTTGGCCGGAGCAGGCCAGGACTGCCTGGGAGCGTTGGGCGACGATCTGGGCGCCCTGGTCCAGGGTGAGGGCGCCGGCGGTGACGGCGGCGACGACTTCGCCCTGGGAGTGGCCGATGACGGCGTCGGGGTGGATGCCGTGGGAGCGCCATAGGGCGGAGAGGGCCACGCCCATGGCGAAGAGGGCGGGCTGGATGACGTCGACCCGGTCGTGGGGCGGGTGCTCGCCGCCGTCACCGGTGAGGACCTCGCGTACCGACCAGCCGGTGAAGGGCTTCAGGGCCGCGTCGCAGGCGTCGATCGTCTCGGCGAAGACGGGTGACTGGGTGAGCAGGTCGCGGCCCATGCCGATCCACTGGCTGCCCTGTCCGGGGTAGACGAAGACGGTCTTGCCGCGCGGCTGGGCCGTGCCGGTCACGACCTGCTCGTGGGGCCGGCCCTCGGCGATGGCGCGGAGTCCAGCCGTGGCCTCGTGGGTTGATGCGGCGAGGACGGCGGCGCGGGTGTCGAAGTGGGTGCGGTGCAGCGCGGCCGTGGCGGCCACATCCGTCAGCGACACGGTG